>DATKAL010000021.1:0-2607 GCA_035498135.1 Anaeromyxobacter sp. | reverse complement strand
ATGAGATCGATCCCGGCCACGTGGACGCGGATCCCGCCGGGCGGGCGCACGCCGACGAGCTTCGGCTCGTACCCCTTCGCCCCGAGGACGAGCTCCGGCGGCACCGCCTTCTCCTTCAGGATCCGCTGCGCCCCGTAGACGTCGTCGAGGAAGGCCTCGATGGCCATGACCCGCTGCACGAGGCCGCGCTCGAGGCGCGCCCACTCCGCGCCGCTCACGAGCCGCGGCACCAGGCAGAACGGGAAGATCTTCTCGGTCCCCCGCTGGTCCGCGTAGACGCTGAAGGTGACGCCCTGGTTGAGCAGGGCCCGCTCCGCGAGCCCCTGGGCGGCAGCGAACTGCTCGCGGGTCCAGGCCCCGAGGGCCCCGGCGGCGCGCTGGTACTCGGGGCGGACCTGTCCCGGGGCGGCGAAGAGCTCGTCGTAGGCGCCGGGCTGCGGACGATAGCCGTCGAAGATGGGCTCGCTCACGAGATCGCTCCGGTGGTTGCGCCGGCGCCCGGGGGCTCGAGGCGGCGCAGGTCGAGGGTGACGCCCCGCGCCCCGGAGGCGCGGCGCGGCGGCGCGGCCACGGGGCGGACGACGCGAACCCGCCCCTGCCTCCGCTGGCGGGCCTCGCCGGCGTCCGCGGGCAGGCCGTCGTAGGAGCCGCCCCCGGGGATCCAGCCGTGGAGCTCCACGCTCCGGCCCTCGCCGCCGGCCTCCCAGGTGACGACGAGCGGATCGGAGGGCGGGAGGCCGGGGTGAAGACCCGGACGCGGGGTGAAGGCGCGGTAGCGCACGGCAGCGACGTGGCGCCGCTCGCGGTCGAGCGGCACGAGGGGCAGCTCGAAGCCGGCGACGCCGACCCGGCCCGGCCCGCCGCCCCGGGGCGCGGTGACCGCGATCTCCAGCCGCTCGCTCGACGCGTCGACGAGCCGCGCAGGGGCCCGCTCCTGGGAGGCGACGTCGCCGAGGAGCGGCCAGAACTCGTGGGCGGGCGTGATGGTAAGGCGGGCGCCGCCCTGGACGAGCTCGACGAGCGGCTCCGGGCGCTCGAGGAGCACCTCGCGGAGCCGGCCCCGCGGCGCCACCCCGTGCGCCGCGAGGTCCTCGAGGACGGCGAGGAGGTCGAGGTGGAGCGAGCTCGGGAGGGCGATGAGGTCGTGGAGCGCTCCGCCCCAATCCGGGAGCGGTTCCACGAACGGGGCGGCGACGAGCCGCGCCGCGACTGCCCGGAAGAGCGCGGCGACCGCGGCGAGGTGGTCCGCGCTGCGCGGCATCCGCAGCGAGCGGAGCTCCACCACGCCCATCGCCCCGCGGCCGGGGAGGTGCGCGTTCCAGAGCTTCTCGATGTTCACCTCGGCGCGGTGGGAGTTCCCCGAGGCGTCCACGAGGAGCGGCGCCAGGGTCTCCCAGAGCTCCCGGGGCGTCACCCGCTCGCCCCGCGCCTCGAGCCGGTCCACCGCAACCTGCAACTCGTCGAACCGCTCTCGCACGCCCTCGTCCGGCCGCGGCCCCTGGCTCGCCGACCCGACGCACTCGCCGGCGAAGGCGTAGGAGAGCGCGGGGTGGTTCGCGAGGTAACGCACGAGCCGGGGGAGGAGCGTCGGGTGGCGGAAGAAGGGGCTCGCGGCCGGGGACGGGCCGCCGAGGGTGATCTGGCCGCCCCCGCCCGAGTCGGCGGCGCGACCGTTGAAGCGGAACCGCTCGGAGGAGAGGCCGCACGCCTCGGCGGCCGCGTACGCCGCGACCGCTTCCCGGTGGAACGTCTCGAGGTCCGGGGCCGGAGCGCTGTTCACCTCGACGACGCCGGGGTCGGGCGTGACGGTGAGGAGCGCCGGGCCGCCGGGCCGGCGGAACCGGACCACGAGGGCGAAGCGCGGCGCGGGCTCTCCCGGGAACTGCCGCCCGGGGACCTCCCCCACCTCCGCGCCCGGCCCGAGGCGCACCGCGAGCTCGCGGGCGAGGACGCGGGCCCGCTCGAGCTTGTCGCCGCCCTCCGCCGCCGTGAGCCACCACGCGTCGGACGAGAGACGATCGGTGAAGGTCGGCTCGGCGCCGGTCCAGAGGTCGAGCCCGCGCGCCCGGAGGAGGGCGTCGTGGGCGCGCAGCTCCTGGACGAGCGCCTCGGACACTACCGCTCCTCCCGCCCCGCCTCGGGCTCCGGCTCGGGCATCGGGTGGTCGCCGGGGTGGCGGCGGAGGTCGAGCGTGTAGGGCATGTCGGGGTGCGTGGCGACGCGCTCCGGCTCCACGGGCCAGGGCGTCGCGCCGTCCACCGTGAACCGCTGCGCGCGCCGCGCCGCCGCCTCGAACCGCGTCAGCGGCGGCGCGAGGTAGGCACGCCCCTCGGGGTGCCAGACGTGGTAGCGGCAGGCGCCGAGGGAGCGGCGCGCCCACCGATCCACCAGCTCGATCGTGAGCGGGTGGTGGATCCCGAGGTGCGGGTGGAGGGCGTGGGCCGGCGCCCAGGCCCGGAAGCGGACGCCGCCGACCTGCTCCCCGGCGGTGCCGGTGGCCGTGGTCGGGAGCTCGAGGCCGTTCACGGCCACCGCGTGCCGCTCCGGCTCGATCCCGGAGACCCGGACCTCGAGCCGCTCCACCGAGGAGTCCACGTAGCGCGAGGT
>DATKAL010000020.1:0-12321 GCA_035498135.1 Anaeromyxobacter sp. | reverse complement strand
CCGGAGGTGGAGCGTGCCCGGGGATGTGCGATGCTGCCGGCGGGGCCGTGGCGGAACTGGTAGACGCAGGGGACTTAAAATCCTCCGCCGGTCAAACGGCATCCCGGTTCGAGCCCGGGCGGCCCTACTTCCAGCCCTAGTACGACCTGATCACATACGGGACGGCCCGAGCGGCGGATCGAGCCCCGTGACGGGCCGACGGCAGAGCGGGCAGTAGCCGATCCAGCGCAGCAGGACCTGCTGAAGTCGCCTGCGGACCTCAGCGAGCGTCCACTTCCTCCTCCGGGGGGAAAAGCGCCCGGCGGAGCGCGAGGAAGCCGTGAGCGATGGCGCAGAGCGTGGCGTGGTGATGAAAGCCTCGCCACGTTCGGCCCTCGTAGTGGTCGAGGCCGATCTCCTGCTTGAGCTCCTGGTAGTCGCGCTCGACGCGCCAGCGGAGCTTGGCGAGCCGGACGAGCGCCACGAGCGATGTGCTCTTCGGGAGCGACGCGAGCCAGAACTTCGTCGGCTCCTTCTCCTCGTCAGGCCACTCGACAAGCAGCCACACCGCCTCGGGCGGCGGCTGACCGCGGCCGCGACCGTGATTCTCGGCGGGCGTGACCCAGAGCGCGGCGAAGCGAGACGTCTGTTTGCCGCGCGAGCCCTCTCGCCATCGAACGACGCTGAAGGTTTCCCGGCCCAGGTTGGCCGCCAGCGCGTTGATCCGTACCGGCCCCTCATCGCCGACCGGCCGAGTCCTCGGGCGACCCGGTGTGCCTGGCGCCATTGCTGGCACCTCCGGCCTCACGCCCGGAGGCCACACGCGGTGATCGCCTTGGACGCCGACGACGTACCGCAGCCCGCGCGTTCGAAGACCAGCTCGGAACTCGGTGGCATCGCCGTAGCCGGCATCGGCGAGGACGACGTGACGACGCACTCCCCAGCGCAGTGCCGCGTCGATCTGAGCGAGCGAGATCTCCCACTTCTTCTGGAACTCGACGTCGGACGGGACGCCTACCGCCTCGCGCCGCGCGCGGTCCTCAGTCCACGCCGCGGGAAGGAAGAGGCGCATCCCGATGCACCCGCTTCCCGCCTCGCCGGCGAGGTGCAGGCTCGTGGCGACCTGGCAGTTGTCGACCCGCCCGAGCGTCCCCGAGTACTGACGCGCGACCCCGACCGAGTGTTTCCCCTTCTTGGGAAACCCGGTGTCGTCGACGACGAGCGCTTCGATACCCGGCAGCTCCGCATCCAGCTTCAGCGCGAGCCTCCGCAGCATCTCGTCATCGGGCCACTCCGCGATGACGACGGCCTGCTGAAGCCGCTGCCGCATCGGCTGGATCTCGGCCGGGTCGTCGACCAGCCGCGCTGCGATGGGCTCGATGCTCTTGCGCTCGCCGTCGAGCAGTAGCCCGGTCACGTAGGCGCCGAGCGCCTCGCGGCGCTCGACCCGTCCCATGCCCTCGACCATGGAGCCGATGAACTCGGTCAGCTCCCGGTCGAGCTTCCGCAGATCACGTTGGTTCATCCCGACGGTAGATCACACCCACCCATCCCGGTCAAGCAAAGTGACTTAGTAGTACTAGCGGCGGTGGCCGCCGCCCCGGCGCCCGCGGTCGCCGCCGTGGCGGGGCCCGCGGTCTCGGTCGCGCCGCTCGCCCCGGGGCTCCCGGCGCTCGCGGTGCTCCCGGCCGCGCTCGACCGGCTGGGGCGTGACGCCGATGGCGACGCAGAACACCGTCCCCGCCCGGAGCTGCGCCACCAGATCGGCCTCCCCCGCCACCGGATCGCGGAACAGCGTGGCGGCCTTGCCGATCTCGTCGAGCTCGTGGGCCCCGGAGCCGCCGGTGCAGGGCAGCCCCATGTGATCGGCCGCCTCCATCGCCAGGTCGTTGGCCGGGCCGCGGCGGTGCGCGTTGAGCCCCTCGATGGCGGCCAGGCCGTCGAGGGTGAAGATCACGTCCCCGCTCGGCCGGTCGATGGTCTTGTCGTACGGGTGGGCGGCGACCGCCACCCCGCCCAGCTCGCGGACCTTGGCGAGGACCTCCCGCACCGGCCAGGGCGTGGCCGAGCCGAACACCTGGGCGGGCGCGGGCAGGCGCGCGGGGTCGGGGAAGAAGCAGAGGTAGTGGCCGCGGTCGGTGGCGATCTCGACGCCGCAGAGCGCCAGGAGCCCCTCCTCCTTCCCCGCCGCCCGGATCTCCTCGAGCCCGTCGAGCGAGTTCAGGTCGGTGAAGGCGATCCCGTCGAGACCCGCCTCGCGGGCGCGGCGGACGGCATCGCGGGGGGTGAGGGTGCAGCCGCGGGTGTGGTGGCTGTGGACGTGGAGGTCGATGAGCATGGGCGGCCCGTGGCCCCGTGCTTAGCACGCGCCCGGGCCTCCGGGCAAAGCCGTCGCGCCCGGGGCTCCGGCCAAAACCGTCAGGCGGTATCGAGCGTTAGCGCGGCGCCCCGTTTGACACGTCAATTGACGTCAGGCAATACTTTTCGGGGCCACGGGCGCGAGCGGGGTGTGAAGGTGAGCGGCGAGGAGCGGGACAGGGCGATGCAGTTCACGGGCGTGAAGGTCTTCTCCGCCACCAAGGCGAAGGAGCGCGACGAGCTCGGGGAGACGATCACCCGCTGGCTCCGCTCCAACGTCGACCTGGAGGTCGTGGACCGGGTCGTCAGCCAGTCGAGCGACGACGAGTTCCACTGCCTCTCGATCGTGATCTTCTACCGCGTGCGCGCCGCCCCGCCGGCCTGACGGCGCCCGGGCCGCTCAGGCGCGGGCCACGCCTCCGGGCGGCGGATCCCGCGGCGGCTCCTTGGAGGAGTCCCCGGAGGGCGGCTGCGTCTCGGACGGCTTGGGGAGCGCCTTGGCCTCCGCGGAGGGCCCAGGCTTCTCGTCGGTGCCGCTGGCCGCGTCCTTGAAGTTCCGGATCGCCTTGCCGAGGCTGGCCCCGACCTGCGGGAGCTTGCTGCCGCCGAACAGGACCACCACCAGCACCAGGATGACCAGCAGCTCACCCATGCCCAGCTCGCCCATCGCTACGTTCCTCCGGACCGCGTGCCCCCACCGCGCGCGTGGTCATACACTCCTTCCGGGCCACGCGCCAGCCTGGCCCCGCGGGGCCCGCGCGGCCGAGCCCCCGGCCGTTCCCCCGGCACAAGGGGCGCGGCGCGTGATAGGGACCGGTTCATGAAGCTCAAGCAGCGGCCGGAGGACTTCCAGGTCACCGAGTCCTGGCGCTTCGACGAGGACCCGAAGGGCCAGCACCACGTCTACCTGATGGACAAGCAGAAGCTGTCCACCTTCGAGGCGGTGGACCGGATCTGCTCGCAGCTCCGCATCCCCCGGTCGGCGGTCAGCTTCTGCGGCCTCAAGGACAAGCAGGGGCGGACCACCCAGCTCGTCGCCATCCACGGGCGCCAAGCGGAGATCCAGGATCCCGATCTGCGGCTCAAGCCCCTCGGCCGCACGGCCGCGCCCCTCTCCGCCGCCAACACCACCTCGAACCGGTTCGCGGTGACGGTCCGCGACCTCGGGCCGGACGACCTGGCCCGCCTGCCCGCCGCGGTGGCCGAGGTGCGGCGGCTCGGGGTCGTGAACTACTTCGACTCCCAGCGCTTCGGGTCGCTGAAGCACGGGCAGGGCTTCATCGTGAAGGACCTGATGCGCGGGGCCTTCGAGGCGGCGCTCCAGAACGTCCTCGCCCGCCCCAGCGACCTCGACCGCTCCGACGACGCCCGGGTGAAGGGGTTCTGGAAGGAGCACTGGGGGGAGTGGGAGCGGAAGAACCCCTACCCCGGCGCCGAGCGCTACGCGCCGGTGATCCGCTGGCTCCGGCTCCACCCCCGGGACCACCGGGGAGCCCTGCTCCGGACCGAGCCGCGCTGGCGAGCGCTCCAGGTCTTCGCCTACCAGAGCTGGCTCTGGAACGAGGGGGTGAAGCAGTACCTCCGCGACGCCATCGGGATCCGCCACCTGGTCTCCATCCGCTACCAGGCCGGGACGCTGCTCTTCCCGCGCGAGCTCGACGCCGGCCAGGCCCGGCTCCTGGGAGGCCGGACGTTCCCCCTCCTCGCCCCCTCGACCCGCTTCGAGGACCCGGTGGTGGAACGGGCGGCGCTCTCGGTCCTGGGGCGCGAGGACATGGGGCTCGCCGACCTGGCGGTGCCCGGGACCCCGGAGATCCACTTCGACCCGGAGGAGCGGCCGCTGATCGCGCACCCCGGCCGCCTGGCGCTGGGCGAGGCCCGGCCGGACGAGCTGAACCGGGGCCGCCAGCGGGTGAACATCGCCTTCACCCTGCCGCCGGGGGCGTACGCCACCCTGGTGGTGAAGCGGCTCCTGCACTGGACCCTGGAGCCCGGGCAGCGCGCCGGCGCGCGGCGGTTCCCCGCGCCGGCTCGGGCGGCGCCCGGCGGGCGCCCGGAGGCGGCGGCAGTCACCGGCGGACGCCCGGCCGCCGGGGCGAAGGCGCCGGGGCGGCCAGCCGTTCCGCCCCCGCCCGGCGCGGCGCCGAGGCCGGAGCGCGAGGGCTTCCTCGCCCGCCGGCGCGCCGAGAAGGCCGCGCGGAAGGCGCGGCGCGAGCAGGCCCGGGAGGGCGGGGGGTCGTGCCACCCGGTCAGCGGCGGGCGCGCAGCAGGTGCCCCCGGCCGCGCAGGCGAAGGCCGTCGCCTCGGCCGCGGAGGTACCGCGCGTCGAGCGCCCCGGCCCCCAGGTCCTCGACCGCGGAGAAGCCCAGCTCGCGGAGGGTCCCGGCGAGCTCGGCCGGGTCGAAGGCGCTGCGGAACGGCTCCCCCGCGGCGGCGACGCGGCGGGCGAGCGCCTCGCGAGCCTGCCGCTCTGCGCCGTCGCCAGGCCCCGGCGACTCGAGGTAGTCGAGGACGAGCTCGCTCCCCGGCGCCTGCCCGGCCGCGAAGGCCAGCGTGCGGAGCACCACGTCGCGCGTCAGGTAAGGCGTCACCCCCAACCAGGCGAGGACGGCGGGAGCCGCGGCGTCGAAGCCCGCCCGGGCGAGCGGAGCGGCCGCCGTCTCCCGATCGAAGTCGACCGGCGCGTAGGCCACGGAGGGCGGGACGGCGATGCCCGCCTCCGCCAGCCGATCCCGCTTCCATGCCTGGGTCGCCGGGTGGTCCACCTCGTAGACCCGGAGCCCGGGGAGCGTGGAGCGGTAGGCGAGCGTGTCGAGGCCGGCACCCAGGAGCACGTACTGGCGCACGCCCCGGGAGAAGGCCTCCGCCAGGCAGTCCTCGGCGAAGCGGCTCCGCACGGCGACGAACGCCCGGAGGCCGGCGCTCCCCGCGTGCGGGTCCTCCCCGCTCCGGAGGGCCCGCTCCGCCTGCGCCCCGACGATGCGGAGGGCCAGCGGGTCGAGGAAGACCGGCGGCTGGTCCAGGAGCTGGTGCGCGGCGCGGTGGAGGGCGGCGCCCAGCGCGGTGCGGCTGGCGTGCTCCACGGACGGCACTATCCGCTGCGGGCGGGCGGATGTCACGGGCGGGAGGATCACCTCCGTGACGGCGCGGTGGCCCAACCCCGGCACGGCGGCGCCGGCGGGTGCCCGGCGCGCGACACGGAGGGCGCAAGGGGACAGGCTGGAGCGCGCCCCTGCCTCACGACGGCCGCGGATCGGCCCACTCCCAGGCCAGCACGCCCTCCCGCACCCGGGCCTGGAGCAGCTCGGCCACCGCCGGGAGATCCACCTCGGGCGCGAGATCGATCGCCACCAGGCGGGGACGGAGCAGCTCGTGCGTGCAGCCGAGCTCGATCAGCCGCTCGAGCAGCCGCTGAAGCCCGGGCGCCGCGAGCTCGCTCGACCCGTCGAGCGCCACCCGCAGGGTCCGGTGCCCGGACTTCTCCACCACCGCCTCCAGGCGGAGGGGATCCCCCTGCCCCGCGCCGTCCTCGGCCTGGACCACGTCGTCGCGGGAGATGCCGTAGGCGAAGAAGGGGCTGGTCTCCACCCGGAACCGTCCGCTGCCGAGCGCCTCGGCCCAGATGAAGTCCTCCTCCGGCCCGGGCTCGCCGGCGGGGCGCTCGAGCAGCACCCGGATCCGCACCAGCCCGTCGGCGGCCTCGACCCCGGTCGGCATGGCGGGGATCTACCCGGGCCCGAGCCTCGCCGCGATGGCATCGGCCAGGGCCTCGCCGGTGTGCTCGCCCGGGACCACGCCGCTCGGCAGTCCGGCCTCCCGCAGCGCCTGCGCGGTGGTGGGGCCGATGGCGGCGAGGAGCACCCGGCCGAGCCCGGCCGCCCCGGTGCCGAGCGCGGCCACCACCGCCTGCACCGCCGAGGGCGAGGCGAAGGCGACCGCGTCGACCTCCCCCGCCGCGAGCCAGCCGGCCAGCGGGACCAGCGTCTCCGGCGGCGCGGGGACGGTCCGGTACGCCTCCACCGCCGTCACCGTCGCCCCGGCGGCCTCCAGCCCGGCGATGAGCTCGGGGCGCCCGGCGGCCGGCCTGGGGACGAGCACCCGCCGCCCGCGCACCGCGGAGGCGAGCGCCGCCGCCAGGGCCTCGCCGGTCGCCTCCCCGGGGACGAGGTCGGGCGGCCGCACCTCCCGCGCCAGCCTGGCGGCGGTGGCCGCGCCGACCGCCGCCAGGCGCGGGCCGGCGAGCGCCGCTCGCGGGAGCCCGAGCGCGACCAGCCGCTCCAGGGTCCGCTCCACCGCGGTGGCGCTGGCGAAGGCCACCCAGTCGAAGCCCGCCAGGCCGCGGAGGGCCGCGTCGAGCGGCCCGGGATCGGCGGGCGGGGCGAAGCCGATCGCCGGGAGCTCGCGGACCTCGGCCCCCAGCGCCGCCAGGCGGGCGGAGAGCGCGTCCTCGCCCGCCTTGCCGCGGGTCACCACCACGGTGCGGTGGTCGAGGCGGGGGGACGCCACGGCGCTACCCGCGCCGGGGCGCGGAGAGGGCGGTGCCCTTGCCCTCGGTCTCGCGCAGGATCCGGTCGGCGCCGCGGGAGAGCAGCTCCTCGGCCAGCGCCACGCCGAGCGCGCGGGCCCGGGCGCGCGGGCCGCGCCGCTCCCCGCGGATCACCTCGGCGCCGTCCAGCGAGGCCACCAGCGCCCGGAGCCGGACCTCGCCGCCCTCCAGGGTGGCGTGGCCGGCGATCGGCACCTGGCAGCCGCCCTCGATGCGGGCGAGGAAGCCGCGCTCCGCCTCGACCCGCACGCGGGTGTCCCCGTCGTCGAGCTTCGCCAGCCGCTCCATGGTGGGCCGGTCCGCCTCCCTGGCCTCGAGCGCGAGCGCCCCCTGGGCCACCGCCGGGAGCATCTCCTCGGCGGGGAAGACGTAGGTGGCCCGATCCCCGAGCCCGAGCCGGCGCAGGCCGGCGTAGGCGAGCACCACCGCGTCCAGCTCCTCGGAGGCCTTGCGGAGACGGGTCTCCACGTTCCCGCGGATCACCTCGATCGCCAGGTCGGGGCGGAGGGCCTTGAGCTGGGCGGCGCGGCGGAGGCTGGAGGTGCCGACCCTCGCCCCCCTGGGGAGCGCGGCCAGCGTCTTGTGCTTGGGGGAGCAGAGGGCGTCGCGCGGATCCTCGCGCACCGGCACCGCCCCGATGGCGAGCCCCTCCGCCAGCGCCGCGGGGAGGTCCTTCATCGAGTGGACGGCGATCTCGGCGTCCCCGGCGAGCAGGGCGTCCTCGATCTCCTTCACGAAGAGCCCCTTGCCGCCCACCTGGGCGAGCGGGACCTCGAGGATCCGGTCGCCGCGGGTGACGAGCTCGTGGAGCCGGACCTCCAGGCCGGGCTCGTTCCGGCGGAGGAGGTCGGCCACGTGGTTGGCCTGCCACTTGGCGAGCGGGCTGCGGCGGGTCGCGATGCGGACGGTCACCTGGTCTGCCTTTCTCTAGCTGCGCTCGGTGGAGGCGGCGGCGCGCTCCGGGCGGTCGCCGGGGGGCCGCCCCTCCTGCCCGGCCGCGTCGGCCTCGATGCCGAAGAGGTCGGCGGCGGCGCCCGGCAGGGCGGTGTCGCCCGAGGAGGCCGCCTCCTTGAGCCGGGCGGTGGGGCCGTGGAGGAGCTTGTTCACGATCGCCTGCGCCATCGCCTCCACGCTCCGGCGCCCCTTCTCGTCGAGCTTCGCCCCGACCTGGGCCAGGGTACGCTCCGCCTCGGCGCGGGCGATCCGCTCCGCCCGGCGGCGGAGCTGGGCGAGGACCGGCAGGGCGGCCCGCGCCTCGCGCTCCCGGGTGAAGGCCATCACCTCGGCCTCCACGATCGCCTCGGCCCGGAGCGCCTCCCCGCGGCGCGCCTGGTGGGTGGCCTCGACCACCCGCTCCATGTCGTCGACGTCGTAGGCGAACACGTCGCCCAGGTCGGCGCACGCGGGATCGACGTTGCGCGGCACCGCCAGGTCGATGAGGCAGAGCGAGCGGGTGTGGCGCGCCCGCATGGCGGCGCGGGCCATCTCCTTGGTGACCACGTAGGTGGGGGCGCCGGTGGAGACGATCACCACGTCCGCCTCGGTGAGGAGCCGCGGGAGCTCCTCCCAGGTGCGGAACGTCCCCGCCACCTGCTCCGCCAGGGCCAGCCCCCGCTCCGGCGAGCGGTTGGTCACCAGCACCCGATCCGCGCCCAGGACCGCCAGCGCCTTGGCGGAGAGGGCGCCCATCTTGCCGGCGCCGACCAGGAGGATCGAGCGGCCCTTGAGGTCGCCGAAGATCTTCTCCACCAGCTCCACCGCCACCTGGGACATGGAGCTCGCGCCCTTGCCGATGTCGGTCTCGGTCCGCACCCGCTTGGCGGTGGCGAAGGCCCGGTTGCAGAGACGGGAGAAGTAGGCCCCGGCGGCGCTGGCGGCGCTCGCCAGCCCGTAGGCCTCCTTCACCTGGCCGAGGATCTGCTGCTCGCCCACCACCATCGAGTCGAGGCTGGCCGCGACCCGGAAGAGGTGGCGGATCGCCTCCATCCCCCGCTTCACGTAGAGGTGGCCATCCGCGTCCGGGGCGCGCGAGGTGAAGAACCGCCTCGCCGGCTCCTCGGCGTCGGCGTGGACGAAGACCTCCACTCGGTTGCAGGTCGAGACCACCAGGGCCTCGGTGACGCCGTCCATGCCCCTGAGGTCGCCCAGCGCCGCCTTGAGGTCGTCGCCGGTGAGCGCGACCTTCTCCCGCACGTCGATGGGGGCGCTCTTGTGCGAGAGCCCGACGAGGAAGACCTCGTGGCCGCTCACTGGGCCCCTCCCGCCTCGGAGACCGGCGCCCCGTAGGTCCCGGAGTGGCGCGTCGCGCCCGGCACCATCCCCAGGGTGAGCATCGAGCCGAGCACCAGCACGAACCCGACCAGGGTGAGGACCGCATAGCGGCGCCCGTGCCAGCCGGTGTGGCGCAGCTGCACCATCGCCCCGTACAGGATCCAGATGGCGAGGGAGATCACCTGCTGGGGGTCCCATGACCAGGCGCTCTTCCAGACGACCCGGGCCGTGAGGGTCCCGGCCACCAGCGCCACGGAGTAGAAGACGAACCCGGCCCGGACCAGCCGCTGGGTGAGCTGGTCGAGGCTGTCGAGCGAGGGGAGGCGGGAGAAGAGCGCGCCGAAGTGCTTGCCCTTCACCTCCCGCTCCTGGAGCAGGTACATGAGGGCGACGCCGAAGGCGATGCCGAAGAGCGCCACCCCGA
Source organism: Anaeromyxobacter sp. (assembly GCA_035498135.1). Classification (GTDB taxonomy): domain Bacteria; phylum Myxococcota; class Myxococcia; order Myxococcales; family Anaeromyxobacteraceae; genus Anaeromyxobacter. The sequence continues at coordinate 2,743 of DATKAL010000020.1, read as the reverse complement.
GGACCGCGGTGATGATGTGGACGGTGACCGAGGGGTTCCGCAGCGTCTCGGGAGGCACCCCGGGCCGGCCCGGCTCCCCGAACACCGCCGGGACCAGGACCACCAGGATGAGCGGCGTGATGAACGCGCCCACCGTGGGCATGTGGTAGTAGCGCCCGAGGAACAGGTAGGCGCCGGCGCCGAGCCAGACCATCAGCACCAGCCCGCCCCGCAGGCTGAAGAACTCCCGCCCCCCGAACTCGGCGCAGCCCACCCCGATGGCGGCGGCGTGCACCGCGAAGGCGGCGGCGAGCAGCCAGAAGCCCACCGTGGCCACGCGCGTGTGGCGGGGGCGGGCGAAGAAGGCGACGTAGGCGCCGGCGGCGAGCGCATAGAGGACGGCGGCGGCGCGGAGGATGAGGACGCTCATGGTGCGTTCGGGGCCTTGGTGAGGGCGCTCAGGAGAGGTTCTCGAGGAGGAAGCGGGCGAGCGCTTCCGCCTCCTTCCGCTTCTCCTCGAGCTCGCGCGGGAGCGGAGTGTAGCCGAGCGGCGCCCGGGGCGGCGTGACGGCGGCCGCCGGGGCGACGGCGGGCGGCGGCGGAGCGGCGGGCGCGGCGGGGGGCGCCGCGGCGGGCCTGGCCGCCGGCGGGGGCGCCATCGCGGCAGGGGGACGCGCCCCCTCGGCCCGGGGCGCGCTGGCGGCGGCCTGGAGCGCCGCCGCCTCGGCGAGGAAGCCCGGCTCGACCTCGTAGGCCATGTCCCCGAGGATGCAGGAGTCTCCCACCGGCTCGGCGCCCATCTCGCGGAGCTGCGCGAGCCCCTTCACCTTCTTGAGCAGGCCGTTGGGATCCGAGTCCCCGCCCACCACCTTGAGGAAGCGGACGGCGGGCTCGAGGGCGTAGCTCCGCCCCTGGCCGGCTCCGGCGAGGAGGGTCATCACGTTGCCGACGAAGTCGATCTTTCCCTGCCCGGCCCAGGTGTCGAGCATGGCCTGGGAGACGAAGAGGAGACCGCCCATTCGGTTCACCCGCACCACACGTCCCACGCCGGAGCGCGCGCTCCAGGCGTGCGGCCGACCGGGGTGCGGAAAGTTAGCACGCCTGGCGCGCCGCTTGCCAGCGTCAGGCCCGGCGGATAAAGAAGCTCGCATCGGAACGATCAAGGAGCCGACCCCATGGCCTCGAACGACGTCGTCATCCTCCAAGACTCCACCTTCGACCAGGAGGTGCTGAAGAGCGACACCCCCGTGCTCGTCGACTTCTGGGCGGTCTGGTGCGGCCCCTGCAAGGCGATCGCCCCGGCGGTCGACGATCTCGCCGCGCGCTACAAGGGCAAGCTCAAGGTGGCGAAGATGGACGTCGACGAGCACCAGGGCGTCCCCCAGCAGTTCGGGATCCGCTCCATCCCCACCCTGCTCCTCTTCAAGGGCGGCCGGGTCGTGGACACGGTGATCGGCAGCGACAAGGCCAAGCTCGAGGCGAGCGTCAAGAAGGTGATCGGCTAGGCTCTTCGCGCGCCCCGTCAGTTCACGAACCGGCGCATCCCGACGTTGGCCAGCAGCCCGATGGCGGTGAAGATCACGATCACGCTCGATCCGCCGTAGCTCATCAGCGGGAGGGTCACCCCCACCACCGGGAGGAGCCCGATCACCATCCCGATGTTGATGACCACGTGCCAGAAGAGCATCCCGGTCAGCCCCACCGCCAGGAAGTGGCCGAAGAGGTCCCGGGCGTTGCCCGCCACGTCCACCGCGCTCGCCACCAGCATGAAGTAGAGGGCGACGAGGAGCAGGCAGCCGACGAAGCCGTGCTCCTCCGCCCAGACCGAGAAGATGAAGTCGGTGTGCTGCTCGGGCAGGAAGGAGAGGTAGGTCTGGGTCCCCTGCCCCCAGCCCTTCCCCAGCCCCTGCCCCGAGCCGATCGCGATCATCGACTGGGTGGCGTGGTAGCCGGCCCCCTTGGCGTCCGCCTCCGGGTTGATGAAGGTCTCGACCCGCTTCTTCTGGTAGGGCTTGAGGTGCGGGTAGACGAGGACCGCGCCCCCCACCGCCACGCCGAGCAGGAGCGCCAGGGTCTTCCAGCGGACCCGGGCGAAGAGGAGCTGGGTGAAGCCGATGGCGAGGACGATCAGCGCCGTCCCCAGATCGGGCTGGCGCAGGATCAGGATCGCGGGCAGGGCGGTGATCCCGAGGGGCAGGACGATCCCGAACAGCCCGTAGCCGTCCTTCCGCTTCTCCGCGTCGGCGGAGAAGAAGCTCGCCAGCGCCAGGGCCACCGCCAGCTTGGCCAGCTCGGAGGGCTGGAAGTTGACCGGCCCGACGGTGATCCAGCGGCGGGCGCCCATCACGTAGCGCCCCTTCACCAGCACGAGCAGGAGCAGGAGCACCACCGCGCCGTAGAAGACCCAGGCCAGGCGGTGGAAGGCCCGGTGGTCGACCAGGGTGACCGCCAGGGCCAGGGCGGTGCCCGCCCCCATCCACCAGAGCTGCGAGATCCAGACCGGGGCGTGGGCGCTCCGCGAGGCCGAGGCCAGGTTCCAGATCCCGATGCTGGAGATGGCGAGCACCAGGAAGGCGACGTGCCAGGGGAAGTGGGCGAAGGCCCGCCGGTGTGGGGCGGCCGACAGCGAGACGTCAGGCGCCATGGCCGCCTCCTCTCCCGGGCCCGGCGGCGCCCAGCTTGGGCCGCTCCGGCTGGCCGGGCGTGGCCGGGGCGGCCGGCTTGCGGACGGGGGGGGCGGGGGTCGGGGGGGAGGGGCCGGCCC
>DATKAL010000019.1:0-5879 GCA_035498135.1 Anaeromyxobacter sp. | reverse complement strand
ACGGCGACGAGGTCGCGCCCCCTGCTCGGGAGCGTGTCGGCCAGGATCTCCGCAGGGTCGCGGCCGTAGCCGTCGACGAGGTCCTCGAGCCACGACTCCGCCACCCGCCGCGGCGTCTCGCGCAGGTCCTCCGAGGCGCGGACGGCGCGGGGCAGCGGCAGCGCGTCGAGGAAGCGCGCGATCGCGGACTCGGCCGCGGACGGCGCCACGCCGCGGGGACGGCGCGGCGGCCTAGCGGCCACCCGGCCCCCGGTAGGTCACGCACGAGTCGGGCATCTCGAAGAGCCGGATCTCGGCGAGCCCGGGCAGCCGGCGCTCCAAGGCCTCCCAGATCCAGCGCGCGATGTTCTCGGCGGTGGGGTTGTCGAGCACGTCGTTGAGGTCGCGGTGATCGACCTTCTCGAGGACCTGCTCCTGCACCACGCGCTTGATGTCGCCGAAGTCCGCGATCATCCCGCCGCGGGGGTCGACCTCGCCCTCGATCGCGACGAAGAACACGTAGTTGTGGCCGTGCAGCCGGAAGCACGGGCCGTCGTAGCGAGGCAGGCGGTGGGAGGCCGCGAAGCGGAACTCGACGTCGAGGCGCATCCGCCTGCGGTCGACGTAGTCGATCGCCATGGCCCCCTTATAGTCGAGTGTCCGCGCGGCGTGCGCGCGGGAAAGGCGAGCGTTCTAGACGTCTTCCGGACCGACCGGCGTGTCCGTCCCATTGAGGGCGTTCTTCAGGACCTGGCTCGGTCGGAAGGTCAGGACCCGGCGGGCGCTGATCTCGATCTCCTCGCCGGTCTGCGGGTTGCGACCCACGCGGGACTTCTTGTCGCGAACGATGAAGTTACCGAAACCACTGATCTTGATCTTCTCGCCGCGCTCGAGCGTCTCCTTGATCGTGTCGAACACCATCTCGACGATCTCGGCGGCCTCCTTCTTGGAGAAGCCAACCTTCTCGTAGACGCTCTCGATGATGTCGGCCTTGGTCACGGTCGCTCCCCTCGGAGTCGGCTAAGTGTCGAATTCGTTAGCCGGTTTTCGAGGACCTGTCAAACGAACGGCGCAGATCTAGGGGGCCCCGGATCGGCCGGGGACCGGCGCGCGGCGCGCCGGGGCCGGCGGCGGGGCACCCTCGAGCCCCTCGAGCTCGCTCCGGGCCCGCTCCCGCGCCGCCCGGGTGCGGGCCTCGGCGTCGTCGAGCTGGGCGGCCGCCGCGCCCGGGGCCGGGCCGGGCACCACCGGCTCGCCGGTGGGATCCCGCCCCACGCCGGCGGTGCGGGCGAGGACCACGGCGCTGCCCGCGACGGCCAGCAGGGAGAGCCCCAGCGCGGCGGCGGCCAGGCCGGCCCGCCCCCCGCGCAGCAGCGCCCGCACCGAGAGGCCGAGCGCCCCGAGCCCGACCACCAGGCCGAAGGGGGCGGCGAGCGGGTTCCACGAGGCGAGCACGGCGGCCGCGCCGAATGCCGCCGCCGCCACCGCGAGCCGCCCCTCGCGCGCCATCGGCCTACCCGCGGAGCTCCGCGCCGAGCCGCTCCCCCAGCCGCTGCACGATCCGCCCGTGGGTGGCGTCGGCCTCGGCGTCGGTGAGGGTCCGGTCGGGAGCGCGGTAGGTGATGGCGAAGGCGAGGTTCTTCTTCCCCGGGGGCAGGGGCGCGCCCCGGTAGACGTCGAACAGGGTCACCGCCTCGACCAGCGGCTCCTCGCGCACCACCGCCTCGACCGCGGCCGCGGCCACCGCCTCGTCGAGGACCACCGCCAGGTCGCGGAGCACCGCGGGCAGGCGGGGGATGTGCCGGTGCTGCGGGACGAGCCGGGCGGCGCCGGCGAGGGCGTCGAGGGACAGCTCGAAGGCGAGCACCCCCCGGGGCAGCTCGAAGGCCTCCGCCACCCGGGGGTGGAGCTCGCCCACCGAGCCCAGCGCCACGCCCCCGGCGCGGACGGTCGCGGAGGTCCGCGGGTGCAGCCAGCCCTCCCCCGGCGCGCTCCAGGCCGCCCCGGCGATCCCGAGCGCCTCGAGGACCGCGGTCACCGCCGCCTTCGCGTCGGAGAAGTCGACCGCGTCCCCGCCCACCGCCCAGCCCACCGGGCTGCGGCGCCCCAGCAGGACCCCTGCCAGGTGGCGGGCCTCCGCCGAGGGCTCGTCCGCGGGCCGCGCGCCGGGACGGTAGATGCGGGCGAGCTCGTAGAGCCGGACGTCCTCCACCCGCTGGCGCCGGTTGTGGGCGGCGTTCCGGAGGAGGGAGGGCACGAGGCTCGTCCGCATCACCGCCAGGTCGGCGCTGATGGGGTTCTTGAGGGCCACCCCGAGGGCGCGGCGCGAGCCGTCGCCGATCTCGACGCTCCCGCCGAGCGGCTCCAGGTCCCGGGCGGCGACGAAGCTGAAGTTGACCGCCTCGGAGAAGCCGGCCGCCTCGAGCGCGGCGCGCACCCGGGCCACGCCCTCGGCGTCGGCCGCGTCGGCCGGGGTCCCGACGGCGATGGACGGGAGGGTCTCGGGGATGGCGTCGTAGCCGAGGGTGCGGACCAGCTCCTCGATCAGGTCCTCCTCGATGCTCACGTCCGCCCGCCAGCTCGGGACCTGCCAGGTCACCGCCTCCCCGTCGCTCGAGCGCTCCTGGAACCCGAGGCGGAGGAGGATCTCCCGGGCTCGCTCGCGCGGGACCTCCAGGCCCAGCACCTCCGCCGGCCGCGACCAGCGGAGCGCCACCGCCGGCGCCTCCACCTTGCGCGGGTGGGCGTCCACCACTCCGGCGCGGACCGTGCCGCCGGCCAGCTCGGCGATCAGCGCCGCGCAGCGATCGATTGCCGGGATCACCATCCCCGGATCGGCCCCGCGCTCGAAGCGAAAGGAGGCCTCGGTCTTGAGCCCGTGCCGCCGCGAGGTGCGGCGCACGGTGGCCGGCTGGAACCAGGCCGACTCGAGGAGGACGCGGGTGGTGCCGGCGGAGATCTCCGAGTCGCCCCCGCCCATCACGCCCGCCAGGGCGCTGCCCCGCTCCCGGTCGGCGATCAGGAGGTCGTCCGGGTCGAGGGCCCGCTCCTTCCCGTCCAGGGTGGTGAGCCTCTCGCCGGGCCGGGCGGTCCGGACCACGATCTCGCGGCCGGCCACCTTCTCCAGGTCGAAGGCGTGGAGGGGGTGGCCGAGCTCCAGCAGCACGTAGTTGGTGGCGTCGACCACGTTCGAGATCGAGCGGACGCCGCAGGACTCCAGGCGGCGCGCCAGCCAGAGCGGCGAGGGCCCGATCCGCACCCCCTCGATCACCCGCGCCGCGTACCGCGCGCACTTCTCGGGAGCCTCGATCCGGACCTTCACCGCGTCGGCCGCGCTCCCGCCCCCCTCGGCGAGTCGCGGCGCGGGCAGGCGGACCTTCCCGTCCAGGAGGGCGGCCAGCTCGCGAGCGATCCCGACGTGCGAGAGGGCGTCCGGCCGGTTGGGGGTGACGTTCACCTCGAGGAGCACGTCGTCGAGCCCGAGCGCCTCGGCCACCGGCGTCCCGGGCTCGACCTCGGCGGGCAGGATCAGGAGGCCGCTCGCGTCCTCGGAGAGCCCGAGCTCGCGGGCCGAGCAGAGCATCCCCGCCGACTCGACCCCGCGCAGCTTGGCCTTCTCGATCCGGACGCCGCCGGGGAGCGTCGTCCCCACGGTAGCCAGCGGGACCACGTCCCCCACCTGGTAGTTCTTGGCGCCGCACACCACCTGGAGAGGCTCGCCCGCGCCACGGTCGACCCGGGTGACGGAGAGCTTCTCGGCGTTGGGGTGCTTCTCGGAGGCGACGATCCGGGCCGCCACCACGCCTGCCAGCCCGGTCCCGGTCCGCTCGACCGCCTCGACCTCGAGGCCGACCGCGGTGAGCCGGCGGGCCACCTCCTCCGGCGACGGGACGGCGACGTACTCCGACAGCCACTTGAGCGAGAGGCGCATGGCGGCGGGCTAGAACTGCTCGAGGAAGCGGAGGTCGTTCTCGAAGTAGAGGCGGAGGTCGTCGATGCCGTAGCGGAGCATCGCCAGCCGCTCCACCCCCATGCCGAAGGCGAAGCCGGTGCAGCGGCGCGGATCGAGCCCGCCGTTCTCCAGAACCCGGGGGTGGACCATGCCCGCCCCGAGCACCTCGAGCCAGCCGGTCTCCTTGCATGTCCCGCAGCGGCGGCCGTCCTTCCGGCCCGTCCCGCCGCAGATCGAGCAGGAGACGTCCACCTCGGCCCCCGGCTCGACGAAGGGGAAGTAGCTGGGGCGGAAGCGGGTCCGGGTCTCGGGCCCGAAGTAGGCGCGAGCGAAGGCCGCCAGCGTGCCCTTGAGATCGGCGAAGGTGATCCCCTCGTCGACGCAGAGCCCCTCCACCTGGTGGAACATGGGGGAGTGGGTCTGGTCGTAGTCGGATCGGTAGACGCGGCCCGGGCAGATGATCCGGACCGGGGGCTTGCCCAGCCGGCGCATGGACCGGATCTGGACCGGCGAGGTGTGCGTCCGCAGGAGCACGCTCCCCTCGCGGGCCCCCGCGCGCAACGTGGACTCGTCCACGTAGAACGTGTCCTGCATGTCGCGGGCGGGGTGCTCGGGGGGGATGTTGAGCGCCTCGAAGTTGTACCAGTCGAGCTCGATCTCCGGGCCGCTCGCCACCTGGTAGCCGAGCCGGGCGAAGATCGCGGCGATCTCCTCCGTGGCGCGGGTGATCGGGTGCCGGTGGCCGCGCGGCAGGAGCCGGCGGCCGGGGAGCGACACGTCGATGGGCGGCCCGGCCAGCTCGGCCTCGAGGGCGCGCGCCTCCAGGCGCCGCTTCCCCTCGGCCAGGAGCCCCTCGACCTCGTCCCGCACCCGGTTGGCGACCTCGCCCACGCGAGGGCGCGCCTCGGCCGGGAGCTGCCCCATGCCCCGGAGGACCTGGGACAGCTCGCCCTTCTTGCCGAGGAAGCGGACCCGGAGCTCCTCGAGGGCCTTCTCGTCCGCGGCCGAGGCCACGGCCTCGCGGGCGCCCCGGGCGAGCGCCTCGAGCTGCGAGAGGAGGTCGGCCACCGGGCCCCTCCCCTACGCCTGGGCGGCCTTGACGATCGAAGCGAAGTCGCCCGGCAGGGCGACGGCCAGGTCGGCGAGGATCTTCCGGTCGAGGGCCACGCCCGCCCGGGTCAGGGCGGCGACCAGCTTCGAGTAGGTGGTGCCGTTCTGGCGGGCGGCCGCGTTGATGCGGACGATCCAGAGGGACCGGAACTCGCGGCGCCGCCGGCGGCGGTCGCGGGTGGAGTAGTTGAGGGCGCGCTCCACCGCCTGGTTGGCGCGCTTGTAGCAATTCTTGCGGCGGCCGCGGAACCCCTTGGCGAGCTTCAGGACGCGGTTGCGGCGACGGCGGGCCTTGAACCCCTTCTTGACGCGCATCTTCCTTCTCCTTGCCGGCGGGAGGCGCCGCGGTCCGCCGCACCATGCGGCCGGCCGTGCACTCTTCTGGACCCCGCTTGGGCGCTACGGCTCCCCTGCCCTACCGGGCGTAGGGGAAGCACTCCTTGATCTTCTTCTCGTCCATCGGCGTCAGGTGGCTGGTGCCGCGCAGGTTGACCTTCTGCTTCTTGGTCTTCCCGAACGTGGCCAGGTGGCGGACGCCGGCGCGGCGGAACTTCACCTTGCCGCTCTTCTTCGGGACGAAGCGCTTCTTGGCGCCGCTCTTGGTCTTCAGCTTGGGCATTGTCTCGTGTCTCTCTCGGTTGCGGGTGCTGCGGGCGGGCGGGGCTCTTCCCCGCCCGCGGGGCCTCTCGTCAGCGCGGCTCCGGCTGGACGGGGGCGGGGGTCGGCGCCGGCGCCGGCGGGGCGCTGGCCGGCGCGGCCGGCTGGGCCGGGGCGCCCGGGGCCGGGGCGGCGGCCGCCGCCGCCTTGGCGCGGTCGCGCTGCGACTGGAGCATCTTCG
>DATKAL010000018.1:0-2789 GCA_035498135.1 Anaeromyxobacter sp. | reverse complement strand
ACCCGCGCGCCCGAGAGGGGCGCGAGCTCCTTCACGACGGCGTCGAGCTCGCGCGCGGAGAGGGACACGCTGGGTGGGGCCGGAAAAAGCAGCGGCCGCCCGGAGGCGGCCGCGGCGCTGCGCTGGGAACGGAGCCCGCGCTACTTCTTCTTGCCCTTCTTGGCGACCTTCTTCTTGGCGGGCTTCTTCGCAGCGGCCTTCTTCTTCGCAGCCATGTGTTCCCTCCTCGGAACGTCCATTCGATGTCCATGGACACTCAGGAATGGACAAGTGCCACGGAGGTTAGCGCGCTCGGATCACGGCCGTCAAGGAAGCGACACACGTTCTTTTCGTGCGCGAGCGCGCCCGCACCCGGATGGATCGCGCCGCGGCGGGCCGCCCTCCCGGGCCTATTTCACGCTTCGTGATGCCAGCCGGCCCGCGGAGGTGCCCGCGATCAGTCGAGCAGCGCGGCGCCGATCACGCCCGCGTCGTCGCCGAGCGCGGCGCGCTCGACGGTGAGCCCGCGAAGGGCGGAGCGGGAGACCGCCTCGTCGAAGGCCTGCGAGACCAGCTCGGAGAGGCGCGGCGCCCCGAGCAGCACGCCGCCGCCCAGGATCACCCGGTCCGGGTTCAGGAGCGTGACCAGGTTGGCGATCGCGGTCCCGAGCAGCTCGCTCACCTCCGCCCAGAGCGCCACCGCGTAGGGGTCGCTCGCCCGGCAGGCCTCGTCCACCAGGCTGGCGTTCACCCGCGAGAGGTCCCCGCCCGCCCGCTCCGCGACCAGGGTGCGGGCGCCGGCGGCGATCTCCTCCCGCACCCGGGCGGCCACGTTCATGCCCGAGGTGTACGCCTCCAGGCAGCCCCACTGCCCGCAGCCGCAGCGGCGGACCTGGGTCTCCGGGCGCGCCGGCCGGACCTTCACGTGCCCGATCTCCCCGGCCACGCCGCTCGCCCCCTCGTGGAGCTTGCCGCCCAGGATGAGCCCGCCGCCCACCCCCGAGCCGACGAAGACCAGCACCACGTGGTCGAGCCCCCGGGCCGCCCCGAAGCGCTTCTCCCCCCAGGCCGCCACCGAGAGGTCGTTGGCGATCCGGACCGGCGCCCCCAGCGCCGCGCCGAGGAGCTGGCCGAGCGGCACGTCCCGCCACCCGAGGTTGGGGGCGTTCAGCACCACGCCGGTGCTCCCCAGCACCTGCCCGGCCACGCCCACCCCCACCCGCCCCGCCGGCCCGGCCGGCAGCCGCGCCGCCTCCCCCGCGCGGGCGACCGCCTGCCGGATCACCTGCACCACCTTCTCCGGGGAGCGGTCGCGGACCGGCTCCTTGTGCGAGGCGACGATGGCGCCGGACTCGGCGTCCACCACCGCCGCCCGCGCGTTGGTGCCGCCCAGGTCCACCCCCACGGAGAGGGGCGCCATCTCAGGCTCCCACCTCGCGGAGGATCTCGTCGACCCGCCCGCGCACCAGCGCCTCCAGCTCGCGGAGCCGCTCGGGGGTCCGCGCCTCGAAGCGGAGCACCAGCAGCGGCTGGGTGTTCGAGGCCCGGACCAGGCCCCACCCGTCGGGGAAGACCACCCGCACCCCGTCCACGGTGACGGTGTCGTAGCGGGCCTTGAACCAGGCCTGTGCGCGGCGCACCACCTCGAACTTCTTGTCCTCCGGGCAGTCGACCCGGAGCTCGGGGGTGGAGTAGGTCCTGGGCACGTCGGCGAGGAGCGCCGAGAGGGGCTGGTCGGTGCGCGAGAGCAGCTCGAGGAGCCGCGCCGACGAGTAGATGCCGTCGTCGAAGCCGAACCACCGGTTGGCGAAGAAGATGTGGCCGCTCATCTCCCCGGCGAGGAGGGCGTGCTCCTCCTTCATCTTCGCCTTGATCAGGCTGTGCCCCGCCTTCCACATGATGGGCCGCCCGCCGCGGCGGGCGATGTCGTCGTAGAGGGTGAAGGAGCACTTCACCTCCCCGACGATCGCCGCCCCCGGCTCCTCGGCGAGGAGCGCGCGGGAGAAGAGGATCATGATCTGGTCGCCCCAGAGCACGCTCCCCCGCTCGTCCACCGCCCCCACGCGGTCCGCGTCCCCGTCGTAGGCGATCCCCACGTCCGCCTTCACCTCGAGCACCTTCCGCTTGAGGGCCTCGAGGTTCTGCTCCACGGTCGGATCGGGGTGGTGGTTCGGGAAGCGGCCGTCCATCTCCAGGAAGAGCGGGATCACCTCCAGCCCCAGCGACTCGAAGAGCGGGACCGCCACCACCCCGCCGGTCCCGTTCCCCGCGTCCACCACCACCCGGAGCTTGCGCCCGCCGAGGCGGAGGTTCCCCTGCACGTGCGCCCGGTAGGGCGCCACCACGTCGGTGGGCGTGACCGCGCCCTGCCCGGTGGCGAACCTGCCCGACTCGGCCAGGCGGCGCAGGGCCTGGATCTCCTCGCCGTGGAAGGTGGCGGAGCCGAGCCCGACCTTGAGGCCGTTGTACTCCGGCGGGTTGTGCGACCCCGTGATCATGCAGATGCCCTGCACGTCCAGGGTGTGGGCGGCGAAGTAGGTGAGCGGGGTGGGCACCACCCCGAGGTCCGCCACGTCCACGCCGGTCGAGGCGAGCGCCTCGATCATCGCCCTCGCGAAGCGCGGGCCGGAGAGGCGGCAGTCCCGCCCCACCGCCGCCCGCCGCCCGCCGGCCTCGCGGATGCGGGTCCCGAGCGCCTTGCCCACCAGGGAGACCGCCTCCTCGGTGAGGTCCTGGTCCACCAGCCCGCGGATGTCGTACTCGCGGAAGATCGTCCCGGAGAGCCTGGGCATGAATTTCTCCTAGAGGAG
>DATKAL010000017.1:0-2848 GCA_035498135.1 Anaeromyxobacter sp. | reverse complement strand
TGGAGAACGCGTACAGCCGGCTCGAGCCGTTGCACACGTAGGAGGTGGCGGTGACCTCGGCCGGATCGAGCACGCCGTTCCGGTTGGAGTCGAGCCCGGTCTGGATCTTCTCCCCGCCCACCGGGCAGTTCGCGCCGGCCGGCTCGGCCGTGACCAGGAACGCCGAGTTGAGGCCGTTGGTGCCGGGCGCGCCGGGGGTGCCGTTGCACACGTAGGACGTGGCGGTGACCTCCGGCGGATCGAGCACGCCGTTCCGGTTCGCGTCGAGGCCGGCCTGGATCTTCTCCCCGCCCGTCGAACAGTTCGCGCCAGCCGGCTCGGCCGTGACCAGGAACACGGAGGTCAGACCCGAAGCGCCCATCGCGCCGTTGCACACGTAGGAGGTGGCGGTGACCTCGGTGGGATCGAGCACGCCGTTCCGGTTGGAGTCGAGCCCGGTCTGGATCTTCTCTCCGCCCGTCGGGCAGTTCGCGCCGGCTGACTCGGCCGTGACCAGGAACACCGAGTTCAGGCCCGCGGGGCCGGGCGCGCCGTTGCACACGTAGGACGTGGCGGTGACCTCGGAGGGATCGAGGACGCCGTTCCCGTTCGTGTCGACGCCGGACGTGATCGCCGTGCCGCCGAAGGTGCAGTTCGGGCCGGCGGGCTCGACGGCCTGGCGCACCAGCGACACCGCGCCGGGCGTGCCGGCGGCGCCGTCGCACACGTAGGAGGTGGCGGTGACCTCGGCCGGATCGAGCGCGCCGTTCCGGTTGGAGTCGAGGCCGGTCTGGACCTTCTCCCCGCCGGTCGGGCAGTTCGCGCCGGCCGGCTCGGCCGTGACCAGGAACGCCGAGTTGAGGCCGTTCGTGCCGGGCGCGCCCGGGGCGCCGTTGCACACGTACGACGTGGCGGTGACCTCGCTCGCATCGAGGGCGCCGTTGCCGTTGGTGTCGACGCCGGACATGATCGCCTTGCCGCCGAAGGTGCAGTTCGCGCCGGCCGGCTCGTCGACCTGGCGCACGAGCGACACCGCACCGGGGTTGCCCTGCGCGCCGGGCGCGCCGTTGCAGACGTAGCGCGTGCCGCTCACCTCGCCCGGCTGGAGCACGCCGTCGCCGTTGAGGTCGGCGCCGGTGCGCACCACGATGCCGCCGTTCGCGCAGTTGGCCCCCGCCGGTTCGGCCGCGGTGCTCACCAGCGCGTCGAGGCCCGCCAGGCCGTCGCACACGAAGCTCGTGCTGGTGACCTCCCCGGGCTCGAGCACTCCGTTCCGGTTCGCGTCGAGGCCGCTCGTGATGACGGTGCCGCCCGCCGGGCAGTTCGCGCCCGCCGGCTCGGGGGCCGAGGCGAAGAGGGTGGAGAGGCCGTCCTGGCCGGTCGCGCCGTTGCACACGTACGAGGTGGACGTCACCTCGGCCGGCTGGAGGGTGCCGTCGCGGCTCACGTCGAGGCCGCCCTGGATCCGGAGGCCGCCGGTGGAGCAGTTGGTACCGGGCAGCTCCGGCGTGATCGAGACGAGGAAGTCGTGGCCGTCGAGGCCGCCGTTGGCGCCGTTGCACACGTACGAGGTCGACGTCACCTCCGCGGGCTGGAGCGTGCCGTCGCGGTTGGAGTCGAGCCCGCTCTCCAGCTTCACGCCGCCGCTGGTGCAGTGCGCCCCGGCCGGCTCGGTCGTGCTGGTGAAGAGGGTGGAGAGCCCGTCCTGCCCGTTGCAGACGGTGGAGGTGGTTGCGATCTCCGAGGCGTCGAGCACGCCGTTGCCGTTGGCGTCGAGGCCCGAGCTGATGGCGAAGCCGCCGGCCGGGCACGCCGTCCCCGGCGCGACGGGATCGACCGTGACCAGGGTGTTCTTTCCGTTCTGCCCGTTCTGTCCGTTCTGCCCGTCCTTCCCGTTCGATGACGAGCACGCAGCGGCGAGTGCGGCGACGACGACGATCACACGACGCATGGAGCCTCCCCAAAAAAAAGTTGGTGGTCCATGCGTAAGGGCGACCTTGGCCCACACAAGACCCGCGACCGTGTCCTCCGGTCACAGGACCGACCCAAGCGGCCGTCTTCACTCGAAGGATGCGGCGACTCACAGTGATACAAGAACCCCCGGACCCCGGAGAGAGCGCGGGGCGCCCCGGACCCCGGCCGGGCCGTCGCCGGGCCAGCCGTGCTATAAGACGGCGCCTTGGAGGCCGAGATCCTCATCGTGGCGGGCGAGGCGTCCGCGGACCTGCACGCGGCGCGCGTGCTGGAGGAGCTGCGGCGCCTGCGGCCCGGGCTGCGCGCCTTCGGCGTGGGCGGGCCCCGGCTCCGCGCCGCGGGGCTCGAGGCGATCGCGCCCGCCGAGGCCATCTCGGTGATGGGGCTCGCCGAGGTGCTGCCGGCCATCCCTCGCATCCTCGGGATCCTGCGGCGGCTGGGGAAGGCGGCGGAGGTCCGGCGCCCGCGCGCGGCGCTGCTGGTGGACCTGCCCGACTTCAACCTCCGGCTCGCGGTGAAGCTCAAGAAGCTGGGGGTGAAGGTCGTCTACTACGTCTCGCCGCAGATCTGGGCGTGGCGCCGCGGGCGCGCCGCCCGCATCGCCCGGCTCGTCGACCGGATGCTCTGCATCCTCCCCTTCGAGGAGCGCTTCTACGACGGCACCGGGGTGTCCGCGCGGTTCGTCGGGCACCCGCTCGCCGAGCGCCCGTCGCCCGCGGCGCCGGCGGAGTACCGGCGCGCGCTCGGGCTCGCGGAGGCGCGCACCACCATCGCCCTGGTGCCGGGCAGCCGGCCGAGCGAGCTGAAGCGCATCTTCCCGCCCATGCTCGACGCGGCGGAGCGCCTGCGGGCGAGCCACCCCGACGCGCAGTTCGTGGTCCCGGTGGCGCCGACG
>DATKAL010000016.1:0-3732 GCA_035498135.1 Anaeromyxobacter sp. | reverse complement strand
GGCGAGAACCGCCACGACGGCCTCGCCCCCTCGATGAGCGCGCTGATCGTGAAGCGGCACATCACCGACGGCCTCGAGCTCGCCAGCCACTGGCGGCTCCCGCGGGTGGTGGCGGACTCCATCCCCCAGCACCACGGCACGCGGCTGGTCGCCTACTTCTGGGCCAAGGCGCAGCGGGCGGCGCAGGAGGGGGGCGGGCGCGCCCAGGCGCTGGAGGAGGCCCTCTTCCGCTACCCGGGCCCCAAGCCGCAGAGCCGCGAGGCCGCCCTGGTGATGATCGCGGACGCCTGCGAGGCCTCCTCCCGGTCGCTCCCCGAGCCGACCGCCGAGGCGCTCCGGGCCCTGGTGGGCAAGCGCATCAACGAGATCTTCGGGGAGGGGCAGCTCGACGAGTGCGAGCTCACCCTGCGGGACCTCAACGCCATCGCCGGGGCGATGGTGCGCGCCCTGCAGGCCATCTACCACACCCGCCCCGAGTACCCCGGCCGCGGGCGGGACGCGCCCGAGCGGCCACCGGTCCACCTGGTCGCCAAGCCGTGATCGTCCGCGCCGCGAGCGAGCACCCGCGCGGCGGCGGGGCCCTGCGGCGGCTGCGGGCCCGCGCCGCCGCCTGCCTCGCCGCCCTGGGGCGCGAGGACGCCGAGCTCTCCGTCCTCCTGGTCACCGACCGGCGGATCCGGTCCCTGAACCGCGCCTGGCGGGGGAAGGACCGCGCCACGGACGTGCTCTCCTTCCCGATATCGGAGCCACCGGGTTCTGGGTCGCTCCTCGGCGACGTGGTAGTCTCGCTCGATACCGCCGCCCGCCGGTCGCGGGACGAGGGGCGACCGCTGGCCGCGGAGCTCGATCGCTACCTCGCCCACGGCATCCTGCACCTGCTCGGCTACGATCACGAGCGGCCCGGGGACGCGAGGCGGATGGCGGCGATGGAGGCGGAGCTGGCCGGCCACGAGGGGCTCGTCGGCGCCGCGCTCCGGGAGGACCGGCGCGGGAGGCGCGCCGGGGTGGAAGAGGAGCGATGGACCCGTTCGCCGACATCGATCTCGACTCCGAGGCGGTCTGGCTCGACGGCGCGTGGTACACGCGCGAGGAGCTCGCCCGTCGCATCAAGGAGATGATCGAGGCCGGGGACTTCCGGGTCTCGCGCCCGAGCCAGGCGCTGGAGCGGCTCGAGGCTGCGCTCGCCCAGGCGCGGGTGGTGACCGTCCGCATGCCGTCCGACCTGGCCGAGGCGGTGGGCGCGACCGCCACCCGGCTCGGGCGGCCGCTCGGCCACCTGATCCGCGAGGCGGTGGCCTACTACCTGGCCGCCGCGGCGGCGTACGGCGCCTCGCAGGCCGGCCCGGCCGGCGGCGGGCCCGCCCCGGGCACCGCGGCCGGCGCGGTCGACGTCGACGTCGACGACGGCGGGCCGGAGGGCGGCTTCTTCAAGAAGGCCCGCTGACCCTCCCGGCGACGCGGCCGTCAGGCCGCTAGATCCAGGCGTCCACCATGAGGCGCGCGCTCCCCATCCTCCTCGCGATCGGCTCGGGCCTGGCCATGGCGCTCGCCCTGCCGCTGGTCGTCCCCGCGCTCTCCCTGCGCGAGCTCGACCCGGCCGGGCGCCTCGAGCCGATCGCCTTCGTTGCCCTCGTCCCGGCGCTGCTCGCGCTCCGGGGGGCGCGGCGGGCGCGCGGCGCGCTGCTCCTCGGCCTGGCGGCCGGGCTGGCCTACTTCTTCGCCGCCATCTACTGGGTGTCCCACGCGATGACCGCCTTCGGCGGCCTCTCGCTCGGGCTCTCGCTCGTCGCCCTCACGCTCCTCGTGCTGTACATGGCGGCGCACTGGGCGGCGGCGTTCGCCATCTGCTTCCGGATCCGGGAGCGGCTCGGCTGGCCGCTCTGGACCCACCTGCCGGTGGTCTGGGTCGCCCTGGAGCTGTGCCGCAACTACCTCTTCTCCGGCTTCCCCTGGGCGGACCTCGGCTACACCCAGGTCCGGACGCTCCCCGTGGCCCAGCTGGCGGCGGTGACCGGCGTCTACGGGATCGCCGCCCTGGTGGTGCTGGTGAACGCGGTGCTGGCGGAGGCGGTGGCGCGCTGGCGGGAGGGGCGGGGGGGCGCCTGGCGGCCGCTCGCGGGCACGGCGGTGCTCCTCGGCCTCGTCCTCGTCCACGGGCTGGTCCACCTGCGAACGGTGCGGGCGCGCGTCGCGGCCGCGCCCGAGATCCGGGTCGGGGTGATCCAGCCCAACATCGACCAGTCGGTGAAGAACGAGGCCCGCGACCACCGCGACTACATCCTCTCCCGGCTGGTCCCGCTCACCGCCGAGGCCGACGCCGCGGGGGCCGACCTGGTGGCCTGGCCGGAGGCCGCCTACCCGCTCTACGTGCCCCCCTCCACGAGGAGCTTCGACCGGCCCGGCGCGGGGCTCCCGATCCTCTCCCACGCCCACCTGCTCCTGGGCGCGACCACCCTCGACTGGCTCCAGGGCGCGGACGGGAAGCGGGTCCCCCGGATCGCCAACGCCCAGTTCCTGCTCTCCCCCGGGCTGGCCGTCCTCGGGCGCTACGCGAAGCACCACCTGGTGCCGTTCGGGGAGTACGTGCCCTTCCAGCGGTTCCTCCCCTTCATCGGGCACCTCGTCCCCACCTTCGCGCCCGTCGAGCCCGGGCAGGCCCTGACCGCGCTCCAGTTCCCCCTGGCGCGCTCCGCGCCGCTCGCGGCCGCGCCGTTGCCCGCCGACCCGCCGCCCGCCCCCCCGTCCGAGCAGGTCCGGGTCGCCCCCATGATCTGCTTCGACGCCATCTTCCCGGAGATCGCCGGGGCCTACGCGCGCCAGGAGCCCGAGCCCGAGATCCTCTTCAACCCCACCAACGACGCCTGGTACGGGTATTCCTCGGGCCCCTACCAGTTCCTGGCCATCGTCCAGCTGCGGGCGATCGAGACGGGCAAGGCGGTGGTCCGCCCCGCCTACGCCGGGGTGTCGGCGGTGATCCTCCCGACCGGCGAGCTGGCGCCGGGGGCGATCGAGGTGGGGCCGGTCGATCCCGACCTGGCTCCCGATCCCGAGGAGCCGGCCCGCCTGCTCCTCGCCGGCGTGCCGCGGTTGCAGGGGCGGACGCTCTACACTACCATCGGCGACCTCTTCGCCTGGACCTGCGCCGCCCTCACCGCGGCGGCCCTGGTGGCCGCGGCGCGGGCCGGTCGCCGCCCGGGGCGAGGCCAGGGAGGAACCTAGGGCATGGCCGCACCGACCGCCGAGCGCATCTCCGACCTCTCCCGGCGCCTGGAGGCGCTCCGGGGGGCCCTTTGACGTCGAGCGCAAGCGCGACCGGGCGGCGGAGATCTCCCGGCTCTCCGAGGACCCCGGCTTCTGGACGGACAACGTCAAGGCCCAGGGGCTCCTGAAGGAGAAGGCCCAGCTCGAGCAGGTGGTGCAGTCGCACGAGAAGGTCCGCCGCGCCCTCGAGGACGCGCAGGCGCTGCACGAGCTGGCCGAGGAGGCGCGCGACGACGGCGCGCGCGCCGAGGCCGCCCAGGCGGTGGACGGGGTGGCGCCGCTGGTCGAGGGGCTCGAGTTCCAGCGGATGCTCTCCGGGCCGCACGACCAGGCCGGGGCGATCGTCGAGGTGAAGAGCGGGGCGGGCGGCGTGGAGGCGATGGACTGGGCCGCCATGCTCTACCGCATGTACGCACGCTATTGCGAGCGGAAGGGCTGGGAGGTCGAGCCCGCCGACCTGGTGGCCGGGGA
>DATKAL010000015.1:0-4125 GCA_035498135.1 Anaeromyxobacter sp. | reverse complement strand
CCGAGGCGCGCCGGCGCCGGCGCGCGCTGGAGCGGGAGAGCCAGCTGTACGGGGCGATGGACGGCGCCCTCAAGTTCGTGAAGGGCGACGCGGTCGCCGGGGTGGCGATCGTGCTCGTGAACGTGGCCGGCGGCCTGGTGGCGGGCCTGGCGCGCGGGATGGAGGGGGGCGTGGCCCTGCGCCGGTACGCCCTGCTCGCCATCGGCGACGGCCTGGTGGCGCAGATCCCCGCCTTGCTGGTGGCGGTCGCGGCCGGGGTGGCGGTGACGCGGGTGGCGGCCGAGGAGGAAGGCGCCAGCCTGGGCGACGAGATCGGGCGCCAGCTGGTCGCCCACCCGGCCGCCCTCGGCGCGGTGGCCGCGCTGCTCCTCGCCCTGGGCCTCGCCCCCGGCCTCCCCGCCGCGCCCTTCCTCGCCCTCGCCGCCGCCGCCGGCGGGGGTGCGCTCCGCCTCGCCCGCGGCCCGGCCCCCGCGCCGGCGCCGCCGCGGCCGGCGGCGAGCGGCGCCGCCGCGTCCGTCCCGGTGGTGGTCTCGCTGGGCGAGGACCTCCTGGCGCGCGCCCGCGAGGGCCGCCGCGCCGAGGAGGCGATCGCGGCGCTCCGCGACCGGCTCTGGCGCGAGCTCGGGATCCGGCTCCCGCCGGTGGCGGTCTGCCCCTGCCCGGGCGGCGCACCGGGGAGCTACCGGATCCTGGTCGACGAGGTGCCGGCGGCGGCGGGGGTCGCGCCGAAGGAGGAGGTGGTCGCCCTGGTCGCCCCCGACGAGCTGGCCCTGGTCGGGATCGCGGCGGCGCCGGAGCGGGACGCGCTGGGCGGGCTGGCCTCGGTGATCGCCGCCGGAGACGCCGAGCGGGCCCGGGCGCTCGGGCCGCTTCGCGATCCGCTCGAGCGGGTGCTGGCCGCCGCCGCGGCCGCCATCGCGCGCTGCGCGCCGCAGCTGCTCGGCGTGCAGGAGGTCCAGGAGCTGCTCGAGGGGCTCGAGCCCTCCGCGCCGGCCCTGGTGCGGGAAGCCGGGCGGCAGCTCCCTCCGGCGCTGCTCGCCGAGGTGCTGCGGCGGCTGCTGGAGGAGGGGGTCTCCATCCGCCCGCTCCGGACCATCCTCGAGGCCCTCCTCGAGGCCGGCGGCGCCGGCCGGGGCGCGCCCGCGCTCGCCGAGGCGGCGCGGAGGGCGCTGCGGCGCCACCTGGGGCACGCCCACGCGGGCGATGGAGCCCTCCTCGTCCTGCTCCTCGACCCGGCGACCGAGCAGGCCGTCCGGGGAGCCGTGGCCGGCGAGAGCCTCGCCCTCGATCCGCGGGTGGCGGCGGCGCTGGTGGACGCGCTCGCTGCCGCGCTGGCCGGTCACGCGAGCACGCCGGTCCTCCTCACCAGCCCGGACGTCCGCCGGCCGCTCCGCGGCCTGATCGCGCCGCGATTTCCTCGGCTTCCGGTGCTGGCCTTCGAGGAGCTGCCGCCGGACCTGCCGGTCCGCCCGGTGGGGAGGGTGGCGCTCGCGTGACTCGGGAGCGCACGGGAGGAGCTCGAGGAGGAGAGGGCCCGCGCCAGGCCCAGCGCGGCTCGCCGGCCCTCGCGCGGACCCGGTTGAGCCTCAGGCGCCGGCCGCGACCGGCGGCGTGCCCTGGCCCTCGCCCGGCGCCGGCGGCTTCGCCAGCGATTCCGGCTGGTTCACCCGGTCGCGCAGCTCCTTGCCGGTGCGGAACAGGATCCCGCGCTTCGGCTTCACCGGGATGACCTCACCCGTCTTCGGGTTGCGTCCCTGGTAGCCGTCGTAGTGCTTGACGTGAAACGCGCCAAGCCCGCGGATCTCGATGTTCTCTCCCTTGCAGAGGGCGTCCTTCATCGAGTCGAAGATCGTCTCGATGGTGGACTCCGCCTGCTTCTGGGTAACTCCGCGCTTCACGACGAGGATGTTGATGAGATCCGACTTCAGCATCGGCGCTCCGAATCGCTGAGGGCCCCTACCGCGAAAGCCGCTCGGAATGGGAAGAGCCTAGCCGAACGTTCCGAAATCAGCAAGGGATCCACAGGCATGCGCGGCAGGTGCCGGCGGGGTTGCCCTGCGACATGGGGCCTCAGGCTTGGGAGGCCGACGAGGGCCTCGTGATGGACCCATCCGGGGTGACCGGTTGGTGTTCCGATTCGCGCCCCTCTAGGGGCTGGTCCGAGGGCGCCGCGCCCCGCTCGAGGTCGCAGAGCTCCCTGAAGGAGACCGCATCGAGCCGCTCGGCAGCGTACGCGTCCAAGTCCCTGAAAACACCGACGATCGGTCCCGAGACCCCACCGGCCGCCAGATCGGCCCCGAGCAGCGCCCGCCGCACGTCGAGGAGCGAGATCTTCTCGATCGGTCGGGCCGGCACGAGCCCGCCGTCCGCGGCGGCGACCAGCAGCCCGTGCTGCCGGAGCGCGGTGAGACAGTCTCCCGCTTCCTCCGCGGAGGCGGAGAGCCGGCTCGCCACCTCTCCCGCGTCGGGCGGTGGCTCTCCGCGGTCGAAGGCCCGCGCCACCTGGAGCATGGCCTGTCCGGCCAGGACCTCGCGGCCGGCGCCACGCGCCCCCCCGGTCCGGAGCAACGGGGCGTACTGGATGAGGTAGGCGAGCCGCGCGCCGAAGAGCAGGATCGTCCAGGAGAGGAAGAGCCAGAGGAGGAAGATGGGGACCGCCGCCACCGAGCCGTAGATCGCGTGGTAGCGGAAGATCTTGGCGACCGCGAACGTGTAGCCCGACTTCGCGAGCTCCCAGGCCACGCCCGCCACCAGCCCGGCGGCGGCTGCCGCGTACGGCCGGACCCGGGTGTTCGGCACGAGCTGGTAGAGCACCGCGAAGAAGGCGCAGGTGAGGAGCACCTCCCCCACGCTGGCCAGGAAGCGCAGGCTGGTCCCCACCAGCCAGGCGCGCGCCCAGGCACCGAGGCCCACCGAGCCCGCGAGGAGGAGCGGACCGAGGGTGAGCCCCACCCAGTAGATCGCCGCCTGCTGGGCGAGGCCGCGGCGGCGGCGGATCCCCCAGATGTCGTTCACCGCCCCCTCGACGGTGGAGAAGAGGGTGACGGCGGACCAGACGAGGAGGAGCCCGCCCACGAGCCCCGCGCTGGCCACGTGCGCGTTGGCGATGAAGCGGTCCAGGTACGGCTCGATGGTGGTGCGCGCGCCGACGGCGAGGTTGGCGAGCAGGAACTCGTGGACCCGATCGCCCACCCGCTGCATCCCGCCGGTGAAGACCTGGACGACCGAGAAGGCCACCACCAGGCCGGGCACGAGCGCGAAGAGCGAGAGGTAGGTGAGGGCCATCGCCCGCAGGCGGACGCCCTCCCCCTCGATCACGCGGAGCGCGGTGGCGACCGCGGCCAGCGCGGCCCGGAGGGCGTGCTCGGCGCGGGAGAGCCGGCTGGCGGTCCCGCGCGCGGCGCCCGCTCCGCCGGCCCCGGTCAAGCTTTCTCGCCGCCGCCCTCTGCCGCGGCCGGCGCCTCCGCCGCCTCCGTGCGTGGCGGCTCATCCCCGCGGCCACCCCGCCGGTCGCGGTCCCGGTCGCGGTCGCCGCGCCCACGGCCCCGCTCCCCGCGGTCGCGGTCGCGATCCCGGTCGCCGCGCCCCCCGCCCTGCTCGGCGCGCTCCTGGCGGCCGTAGATGTCGAACTGCTCCTGGTGGTAGCCGGCCTGCGGCCGCACCTGGATGGTCTTGTTGAAGCGGTCCATCAGGTAGCGCAGCTCGTCGCGGTCGGCCCCCTGGAGGACGCGGGCCACCTCCGGGTGGCAGTTCACCACCAGCACCGGCTCGGGGAAGTGGGGGGCCCGGCGCCGGATCTCGCGGAAGATCTCGTACGCCACGGTGATCTTGGACTTGATGTGCCCCTTGCCCTCGCAGGCGCTGCAGGGCTCGCTCATCATCCGGGTCACCGACTCCCGGACGCGCTTGCGGGTCATCTCCACCAGGCCCAGCTCGGAGATCTTGAGGACGTTGGTCTTGGCCTTGTCCCTCCCCAGCGCGTCCTGCAAGGACTTGAAGACCTTGTCCCGGTTCTGGGGTTTGTCCATGTCGATGAAGTCGATGATGATGATGCCGCCGATGTTGCGCAGCCTGAGCTGGTAGACGATCTCCTTCGCCGCCTCGATGTTGATCTTGGTGATCGTC
>DATKAL010000014.1:0-14828 GCA_035498135.1 Anaeromyxobacter sp. | reverse complement strand
GCAGCTCGTCCCGGTGGCCTGCCTGGCGCTGGTGGATCGCGAGGAGGGCGGCCGCGAGGCCATCGAGGCGCAGGGCGTGCCGCTGCAGGCCCTCTTCGCGCGCGGGGACTTTCTGCCATGATCCGGCGCTGGATGGTGGCGGTGGCGGTGGCGCGGTGGACGAGGCCGTCGTAGAGCGCCACGCGGCGCGTGGCAGCGGTGCGGACCTCCGCCCACTCGCCGGCGCGCGGGCCCGGCAGCGGGGCGCGGCCATGGAAGACGCACCCGGCCAGGCCGAGCACGAGGAGGACGGGGAGCGACGCGGGCCGGCTCACGGGAGGAAGTCCGTCCGGGTGAAGAGCGCCTGGAGCGGCACCCCCGCCGCCTCGATCGCCTCGCGCCCGCCCTCGAGCCGGTCCACCAGCGCCAGGCAGGCGATCGGCTCGAGCCCCTCGGCGCGGCACCGCTCGATCGCCTTGAGCGCGCTCCCGCCGGTGGTGACCACGTCCTCGATCACCACCACCCGGCTGCCGTCGGGGATGGTCTTCCGCCCCTCGATCCACTGGCCGGTCCCGTGCCCCTTCGGCTCCTTGCGGACGATGAAGGCGTCCACCGGCCGGCCCTCGAGGAAGCTCGTGAGGGCCACCGCGCTGGCGATGGGATCGGCGCCCAGCGTGAGCCCGCCCACGCCCCGGGGGAGCGGCTCGATCCGGCGCACCCGGTCGAAGAGCAGCCGGCCCACCAGCGCGTGCCCCTCGGCGGTGAGCGCGGTCCGCTTGCAGTCCACGTAGAAGTCGCTCTCCCGCCCCGAGGCGAGGACCACCTTGCGCCGCTCGAAGGAGAGCGCCCGCAGGAGCTCCAGCAGGCGGGCGCGGTCGGCTTCGAGGCTCATCGGTCGTCCCCTTCCCTCTCGAGGTGCGGCACGAGCTCGGCGATCCAGCGGGCCTGCTCGAGGATCTGCCGTCGCCCCTCGGCCGGCAGATCGGACCACGCCTCGTAGGCCACCGCCAGGTCTGCGTTCACCTCGTACAGCCGCTGGGCGAGATCCGCAACGAGCTCCTCGGGGGTGACCTCGACCTCCTCGTCCTCCGCCGGCTCGGCTTCCTCCTCCTCGGCCGCAGGCGCCCGCCCGCCCGCCGCCCGGCGGGCGGGGAGCTGCTCGAGGAACTCGGCGAACCGCTCGCGCAGCGCCGGCTCCACCGGCGCGCGCAGGAGGGCCTCGTCCACCAGCTCGCCGGCCCACGTGGCGACCCCCTCCTCCTGGAGCCGCTCCCCCAGGGCGCGGATCGCCTCCCGGTCGAGCGGCTCGGCGAGGAGCGCCTGCGCCAGCGCCAGCCCCCAGGCGTCGTCGTCGTCGAGCCGGTCGTGCACCCGGGCGAGGACGCGCTCCCGCGCCAGGAGGCGCAGGGCGGCGAGCCGGCGGAAGCCGGCCACCACCTGGTAGCGGGGCTCGCCCCCGGAGGCGCCGGGGAGCGGGCGCAGCTCGACCGGCACGAGCTGGCCGAGCCGCCCCATCGAGGCGGCCAGCCCGGCCACGTCGCCCTCGTCGCGCAGCTGGAAGGTCCGGTCGTCGGAGAGGGCGGCCAGGGGCACGAACGCGACGGCGCCCGTCGCGTGGGCGGGCGCCGCGGTGCGTGGCTCGAGCTCCATGTCGCCTCGGTCGTCCGGCGGCGGGCCGGCGGACGACGGCTACTTCCGCTTGACGATCACCTTCCGCTTCACGGCCCCCATGGCCACGGGGGCGGGGGGAGCGGGAGGCCGCGGGGCGGCCGGGGCCTTCTCCTCGGCCTTCTTGGCCTCGGCCTTGGCCGGAGCGGCGGGCCGGGCGGCCGGGCGCAGGGCGGGGCGCGGGGCCGGCGCGGAGCGGACGGCGCGGGAGGGCTGGCCCTCCACGTCCACCTCGCCCATGTCGATGCGGCCGCGGAAGCTGGCGCCGTCGACGATGATCACGCGAGGCGCCTGGATGTCGCCGACCATCCGGCCGTCCTTGGTGATCTCGACCGACTCGGTGGCGGTGACGTTCCCCACCACCGCCCCGGCGATGATGCAGTTCTTGACCTGGACCTCGGCCTTCACGATCCCGGTCGGCTCGACCACCAGGGTCTTCGTGAGGGTGAGCGTCCCCTCCACCCGGCCGCGGACCGTGAGGTCCTCGTCGCCGTTGAGGGATCCGCTGATGAGGATGGACTCGCCGATGATGGTGGTGCCGTCAGTGGTGGCCACGGTCACTTCCCCTTCGCTTCCTTGACGTCCATGTCGACGTTGCCCTTGAACTGGGCGCCGTCGGCGATCAGGATCCGCGGGGCCCGGATGTCCCCGACGACCTTGCAGTCCGCCTTGAGCTCGACCTTGTCGCTCGCGGCGATGTTGCCGGTGACCTGCCCGGAGACCTCGACGTTGGCGGTCTCGATGTCCGCCTCGATGACGCCCGAGTTCTCGACGTAGAGGCTCTCGCGGAGGCTGATACGGCCCTTGACCGTGCCCTGGATGACCAGGTCCTCGTCGCCCGAGATCTCGCCGTCGATCACGATCGAGCTGCCGATCACGGTGTGCGCTCCGGCGCGTGGCGCCGGGACCTTCTCGATGCCAGCCATGCTTCCTTCCTCCAGGGACTGCCGGGGACTGCGTGAGGTTCGCGTCTCGACGCGTGGAGTGAAATCTCGGGCAGGATAGAGGGGGCCTCCCCGGGGCGTCAACCGGGTCTTCTAGCGCGCCCGCTCGGCGAGCCAGGCCACCGCCTCGCCGATGGGGCGATCCCGCTCAAGCTCGTTGAAGATCTCGTGTCGGAAGCCCTCGTACACCACCAGACGCTTGTCGGTGGCGCGCGCCTCCTCCACGAAGCGCCGGGTGGTCTCGACGTCCGCGATCCGGTCCGCCCCGGCGGCCAGCACCAGGAGCGGCCTGTCCCACTCCCCCGCCCGCCGCACCACCTCCTCCTGCGCCCGGGTGGACTGGTCGAACCAGCGCGGGGTGGTGGCTCGCCCGTAGAGGGGGTCTCGCTCGGTCCAGCGGCGCAGCTCCGGATCGGAGGTGAGGTCGGCGACGTCGAGGCCGGTGGAGATCGGCAGCCAGGGGAGCGCCTTCCCCAGGACCCGCGCCCCGAGCACCTTCAGCACCGGCGGCTTCAGGGCCAGCCGGAGGTAGGGGGAGGAGAGGACGAAGCCGGCCACGTGCCGGCCGCGGGTGAGGCCCCAGAGCGCCGCCACCAGCGCGCCCTGGCTGTGACCCACCACGAAGAGGCGGTCGCCCGCCACCCCGTCCTGGGAGAGCTTGGCCACGAACGCGTCCAGGTCGGCGAGGTAATCGTTGAAGCCGTCGACGTGCCAGCGCCGGCCGTCCGACTGGCCGTGGCCGCGGAAGTCGAGCAGGGCGGCCTGGAACCCCGCCCGGACCAGTGCGGCGGTCAGCGCCGGGTAGCGCCCGGAGTGGTCCCCCCCGCCGTGGAGCACCGCCACGGTGGCCCGGGGCGTGGGCGGCGTGTAGCGCTGCCAGAAGAGGCGGAGGTGATCGGCGGAGTTGAGGAACCCTTCCTCGTGCCGCGCCTCGGCGTCGGACGGGAAGCTCGGGACCGGCATGCGCGGACGCTAGCGGCGCCGCCCGGCCCGGTCAAGGCGAGCGAGGGGGCGCCGGCTGGGCCTGCGCCCGCTCCCGCGGGGCGGGCCGCGCCGGATCGACCTCGCGGAGCTTCCGCTCCAGGCTCCCGCGCAGCTGGACCGCCACCGCCGGCGGCTCCTCGGCGGCGCCCGCCAGGGCCCGGCGCCAGGCGGCGGCGGCGTCGGCCGGCCGGCCGGCGGCGCGGTAGGCGTCGCCGAGGTGCTCGACGACGCGGAGGTCGTTCCCGCCCATGGCGTCGGCGTGCTCCAGCGCCGAGAGCGCCCCGGGGCCGTCGCCGCGCCGGACCAGCACCGCGGCGAGCGCGTCCAGGGCCTGCGGCGAGCGGGGGGCGAGCTCGACCGCCCTGCGGGCGAGCCGCTCCGCCTCCTCGAGCCGCTGCCCGCGCTCCGCCAGGGAGCGCGCCAGGTAGGAGAGCGCCTCGGGGTGATCGGGGGCGAGGGCGAGGAGGGCGCGCATCTGCGCGGCGGCCCGCTCCCCGAACCCAGCCTGCCCGTAGGCGACGCCCAGGGCGTAGAGGAGCGGCTCCGAGCGCGGGTGGGCGACCACCGCCCGCTCCAGCGCGTCGACCGCCTCCCCCGTCCGGCCGGCCCGGGCCAGCGTCGCCCCCAGCGCGGCGGTGAGCTCGGCGACCGCCCCGGCGTCGCCCGCCCGCTCCCGCTCGGCCGCGGAGCGATCGATCAGCGTCGCCGCCGCGCCGGCCCGACCCGCCCGCTCCAGCACCGCCGCCTGGGCGAGCACCAGCCGGGCGTCCTCGGGGTGCGCGCGGAGCGGCTCGGCCAGGGCACGCTCCGCCTCGGCGTGGCGCCCGGACCGGGAGAGGGCGTCGGCGAGGGCCACCCGCGCGGCCGGGTATCCCTCCACCTCGGGCCCGACCTCCTCGAGGGCGCGGGCCGCCTCGTCCCAGCGCCGGAGCCCCGCCAGCGCCAGGCCCTCCGCCAGCCGGACGCGCGGCGCGGCGCCCGGCTCGACCGGGGTCTCGAGCGCCACCTGGAGCGCGTCCGCCGGCCGCCCGGCCGCGAGCCAGAGGGTGGCGGCCTGCACCACCGCCTCCCCGGTGCCCGGGGCGGCGGCCAGGTACCGGCCTAGCCACTCCCGCCCCTGCTCGACGTCGCCGGCGTGGAGCGCCACGCGCCCGAGCCCGAGCAACGTGGCCGGGTCCTCCGGCTCGAGCCGCAGGATCTGCTGGAGGTCGTCGCGCGCCTCGAGCGGCCGCCCGATCGCCTCGTGCGCCTGCGCCAGGAGCCGCCAGGCGGCGGCGTCCTCCGGGTCGAGGGCCACCGCGCGCCGGAGGTAGCGCTCGGCGCGCGAGGCCTCGCGCCGCTCGACCAGCCGCCGGCCGGTCTCGCGGAAGGCCTCGCCGTCCCCGGGCAGCCGCACCGCCAGCTCCTCGAGGGTGCGCCAGGCGGCGGGCTCGTCGCCGGCCTCGAGGTAGGCGGCCGCCAGGGCGCTCCAGGGTTCCGGGTCCGGGGTCCCGCCCTGCTCGGTCAGCGCCGCCTCGATCCGGATCGCCTGCCGGAGCTCGAGGATCTCGGTCTCGAGGTCGCGCCTCACCCCGGCGATCTCCGCGAGCAGGAGGTGCGCCTCGGACGCGGCCGGGCCGCTCCGCGAGAGCTGCAGGGCCCGCCGCGCCTCGGTCTCGGCCGCCTCGATCCGGCCGGCCAGGGCGAGCGCCTCCGCCAGCGAGACCCGCAGCTCGGGGCTGCCCTCGTCGTAGGTGACCGCCAGCCGGAACGACTCGGCCGCGCCCGCCCAGTCCCCCTCGCGCATGCTGCGGCGGCCGGCGAGGTAGTGGGCGATGGCGCGCCCGGAGGCGAAGTGGTCCGCGGAGCGGAGGACCTCGGCCATCGCATCCGGGTCGACGTGCGGGCGGGCCTGGGCGGTGGCGGCCACGCCGACCAGGGCGGCGGCGAGGAGGAGCCGGGCGCGGGGCGCGGGGCCCCTCCCTGGCGAGCGGGCTTCCACCGGGAGAGCTTACCGGCCGGGCGCCGGCCCTTCAATCTCCCGACCGCCGCGCGGCCCGCCGGCGCCGCTGGGAGACGGCGTCGGGGAGGGGGGCGGGGCGGACGCCGGCCGCGGCCAGCGCCTCGCCCACCGTGGCGGCGAGCTGCCCGGCGGCGGCGCGGGCCACGGCGCGCGTGCAGCCGGCCTCGAGCAGGGCCGCGGTCCAGTCGGCGGGGGCGAGGGCCACCACCGGGACGGCGCCGAGCAGCCGGTCGGCGCGCAGCTCCCGGAGCGGCTCTCCGCCGTCGGCCGCGGACGGGACCAGGACCACGGCGTCCGGCTCGAAGCGGGCGGCGGCGGCGCCGGCCGCGAACCCGGGCGAGGACTGCTCCACCGCGTAGCCGGCGGCCGCCAGCTGGCGGACCGCCCCCTCGCGCGCCGGGCCCGCCCCGGCCACCACCAGCACCTTCTGCCGTCCGGGCGAGGCGTCGGAGAGCTCCTCCGGGATCGGCATCCCGTGGTGGAGCATGAAGGCCGCGAGGTCGGCGCGGTCGATGCGGCGGTGGCCGCCGGGGGTGCGGTGGGCCTTGATGCGCCGGGCCTTGATCCAGTTCACCACCGTGGGCAGCGAGACGCCGAGGAGGCGGGCGGCCTCGAAGGTCGTGTAGAAGCGGCGCATCCAGGGAAATGTAGCAAGGCGCCGCCGCGCGTGGGGCCTACGATCGGGGCGAGGGGGATGTTAAGGAGATTCCCATGCCCGTCTCCTCGTACCTCGTCGGCGCCGTCCAGATGACCTCCACCGCCGACCGCGCGCGGAACCTGGACACCGCCCTGCGGCTGGTGGGCGAGGCCGCCGACCTGGGCGCGAAGCTCGTGGGGCTCCCGGAGAACTTCTCCTTCATGGGGCCGGAGGAGGCGCGGCTCGCCACCGCCGAGACGCTCGAGGGCCCGACGCTCGGGGCGGTGCGGGAGCTCGCCCGGCGGCGCGGGATCTTCGTGCTCGCCGGGTCGATCGCCGAGAAGGTGGACGTCCCCCGCAAGACCGCCAACACCAGCGTGCTCGTGGCCGACGACGGCTCGATCGCCGCGGTCTACCGGAAGATCCACCTCTTCGACGTCGCCATCCCGGACGGCGCCCGCTACGCCGAGTCGGAGGGCGTGGTCCCGGGCGACAAGGTGGTGATCGCCCCGACCGCGCTCGGCCGCATCGGCCTCACGGTCTGCTACGACCTGCGCTTCCCCGAGCTGTTCCGCCGCCTGGCGGGCCTCGGCGCGGAGCTCCTCACCATCCCCTCCGCCTTCACCCTCTTCACGGGGAAGGATCACTGGGAGGTGCTGGTGCGCGCCCGGGCCATCGAGAACCTGGCCTACGTGCTCGCCCCCGCCCAGGTGGGCCGCCACTCGGCCTCCCGGCAGACGTTCGGGAACGCGATGATCGTGGACCCCTGGGGCGTGGTGCTGGCGCGCTGCCCCGACGGCGAGGGCGTCTGCGTCGCGCCCTTCAAGCGGGACCGGCTGGAGCGGGTCCGCCAGGAGCTCCCGGCGCTGAAGCACCGGAAGCTCTAGGCGAGCGCTCCGCCGCCCGCCGCCGCGTGCAAGCCGATCCCGAGGCGCCAGTTCCGGGCCACTGCGCCCGGACCGCCCCTCCTCTTCGCCGCCGACCCCGACGCGACGACGGGAACCTGCCCGTCAGAACACGAACATCAGCCCGCCGGCGTACTGGGTCTTCGCGCCGGAGAGGTCCCAGCTGGACTTGCTCCCGAAGTCGTCGATCCTGGACCAGGTGGCGTCGAAGAACAGGTAGGTGTGCTTGATGCCGGTCTCGCGGTCGAGGTCGCGCTGGGAGTCGCGGTCGAACCAGTCGAGCTGGAGCGCCAGCCCGAGCGCCCAGGAGTAGCCGTTGGTGGCGCCCTTCTTCACCCAGCTCCCGGCGCCGTTCGTCACCCACCAGTTGTACCGCTCGAGCGCCACCCGGGCGTAGGGGGAGAGCGGCACCCAGCGGTGCTCGGCCAGGTAGTCGAAGCGGTAGGTCAGGGTGGCGCTGGTGGGGACGATGTTCAGGGAGGTCCCGTCGCCCGACCTCGCCCAGGTCCCGTCCGGCTGCTGGTAGAGCCCGCGCCCGCTGGCGACGAAGTAGCCGGTCCGGAGGCCGACCTCGGCCGACCCCACGCCCGAGTAGAAGGCCCAGGCGCCGGCGGCGCGGAACATCCAGCCGTTGCCGCTCCCGAAGACCTGCTGGTAGGGGCCGGGGGAGGTGGGGAACTCCGAGTCGATGTTGGGCCGGTAGCTGCCGACGCCGAGCTCGAACGAGCCGTTGTGCTTGGGCGGGACCGCGGAGGCCTCCTCGATGCCGGCGCGTGCCGCGGGGGCGGCGAGGGCGAGGGCGAGGAGGGCGGCGAGGCGGGCGCGGCTCACGGCTTCCTCCGGCGGAGGGCGAGCAGGGCGGCGGCCCCGAGGAGCGCGAAGGCGCCGGCCGGTCCGCTCGCGCAGCCGCCCGCCTCCACCCCGCCCTGGTCCTTGTAGTACTCGTAGAAGTTCGCGACGTGGGCGGGGGTGCCGGTGACGCCGCTGGTGGAGGCCGGATTCCCGCCGAGGCTGTAGGCGGTCACGGTGACCTGGTAGGTCACGTCGTTCACCAGGCCGGAGATCCGGGTGCTGGTGCTCGTCAGGTTGCCGGAGGCGTGAGTCCCCGCCGGATCCCGGGGATCGGCGGTGGTGACCGTGACCTGGTAGTGATCCGTGGCGGCGCCCGTACCGGTGCCCGCCGACCAGCTGACGTTCAGCGCCTGGTCGCCGACCTCCGCGGTGACGCCCGTCGGCGGGCTCGGGGCCGCGAGCTGGGTGACGAACTTGCCCGAGGCCGCCCCCAGCGTGGAGTTCGAGGCGTTCTGCCAGTGGGCGCAGACGTAGATCGTCTCGTTGTCGGTGGAGCAGCTGAGGCTGCTGACGGCCGCGACGATGTCGGACCCCTTGACGTCCAGGGTCTGGGTGGTCGAGGAGCCCGCGGGGATGGTCCCCCCCGTCACCGGGCCCGCGTGGACGGGCGGGCTCGCCCCCGTGTCGTCCTGCGTCGCGCAGAGCACCAGGCCGTTGCTGGTGCTGCTCGACGCCGGCGCCGTGTCCGAGGCGTAGATCACGACGTTGCCGCCGCCGTAGGTGTTCCCGGCCGCCAGCGTCAACGACCAGGAGAGGCTGGAGGTCCCCCCCGCGCACTGGGCGGCATTGATGTAGCTGACCTGGTTGTTGGCGCTGTAGTTGATGTCGTCGATCACGGTCCCGGCGCCGGGGACGATGACCGCGGCGATCACGGCGATCGGGACCCCGACCAGGGCGACGACCAAGGCTCGTTTCATGGCCCCGCAATCCTGCAAGGGGAACGCCACGCCCGCAAGCTTCCGGGCGGCGCGCCGCGTCGCCGGTTTGCGGACCCCCGGCCGGGAGTGGAACGACCGCGCAGCGCCAATTTGGCAAAGCCCGCCCACGCCCCGGCGAGGCGCTGACAATTTGGCAGGGCCGGTCCGGCGGTAGGAGGGGGCTAGAGCATCCCCGCCAGCCGCTCGGCGATCTGGACCAGGTTGGTGGCCGCGCCCTTCCGGAGGTTGTCGGACACCAGGAAGAGCGAGAGGCCGCGCTCCTGGGAGCGGCCCTCGCGGATCCGCCCCACCAGCACGGCGTCGTCGTTCACCGCCAGCATCGGCATCGGGTAGATGCCCTGGCCGGGCTCGTCGAGGATCTTCACCCCGGGCGCCTTGCGGAGGAGGTCACGGGCCGCGGCCGGCGGCAGCGGCCGCTCGGTGGCGAGGCTCACCGCCGCCGCGTGGCCGTAGAAGACCGGGACCCGGACGGCGGTCGCCCCGAGGCGCAGCCCGGGGAGCCCGAGGATCCGCCGGGGCTCGTCCTCGAGGGCGCGCTCCTCCTCGGTCCGGCCATCGGGCAGGACCGCCCCCACCTGCGGCACGACGTTGAAGGCGATCCGGTGCGGCAAGGCTCCGCCCGCCTCCGGCTCGCGCCCGTTCATCAGGTCGGCCGCCTCGCGCTCGAGCTGCTCCACCGCCCGGTGGCCGGCGCTGGAGGCCGGCTCGTAGGTCGCCACCTCGACCCGCGCCAGCCCGGCTGCCGCCCGGAGCGGCGCGAGCACCAGCGAGAGCGCGATGGCCGGCCCGGCGGGGCTCGCCACCAGCCCGCGGGCGCGGAAGCCCGCGAGCGCCTCGGCGTTCACCTCGGGGACCACCAGCGGGACGTCGGGCTCCTGCCGGAAGGCGGGCGAGCCGTCGACCACCGTACAGCCCTCGGCGCGGGCCCGGGGCGCCCAGGCCCGCGAGACCTCGGCCGGGGTGCAGAAGATCGCGAGGTCGACGCCGCGGAAGCTCCCCTCGGCGGGGGCCGCCACCCGCGCCTCCTCGCCGGCCACCTCCAGCGTCGCGCCGGCGGAGCGGGGCGAGGCGAGGAGCTTCAGCGCGTCGAGCGGGAGCGCGGACTCGCCGAGCGCCTCGATGACGGCGCGGCCGACCTGGCCGGTGGCGCCGAGGACGGCAACGGAGAGGGGACGGGTGGGCATGGGGGCTCGTTCTACCTCAGGAGGTCGCGGAGCGCTCCCTCGAGCTCCGGGAAGCGGAACCGGTAGCCGAGGGCGAGGGCCCGGGCCGGCACCATCCGCTGGCTCGCCAGGACCACCGAGGCGAGCTCGCCGAGGGCGATCCGCAGGGCGGCCTCGGGGACCGGCAGGGCGGCGGGCCGGGAGAGGACCCGCCCCAGGGCGCGGGCGAGGTCGCGGCTCCGGGCCGGCTCCGGGGCGCAGGCGTTGAGCGCCCCCTCGGCGCGGGCGTCCTCGAGGGCGAGGAGCAGGAGGCCGACCTCGTCGGCGAGGTGGATCCAGGGCTGCCAGGAGTCGCCGCGCCCCAGCGGCCCGCCGGCGAAGAGGCGGAAGGGCCGGGCGAGCCGCGGGAGGGCCCCGCCGTGGGCGGCGAGGACGATCCCGGTCCGGAGCCAGACCACCCGCGCACGCTCCCGCGCCGGCAGGGCGGCGGCCTCCCAGGCCCGGCAGAGCTCGGCGAGGAAGCCCTGGCCGGGGGCGGCCGCCTCGTCGAGCACCTCGTCTCCGCGCGAGCCGTAGAGCCCCACCGCGCTCGCCGACACCAGCACCTCCGGGCCGCCGGCGCGGATCACCGCCGCCACCCGCTCGGTCGAGCGGACCCGGCTCTCGACCAGCCGCCGCTTCCGCTCCTGGGTCCAGCGCCCCGCCGCGATGGGCTCGCCGGCGAGGTGGACGCAGGCATCGGCCCGCGCCAGGTGCTCCTCCCAGGGACCGGGCTCGGCCGGATCCCCGGCCAGGTGCCGGACCCCCGGCGGCAGCCGCGCCGGGGCGTCCTTCGCGCGGGAGAGCGCGGTCACCACGTGGCCGCGCCCGAGGAGCGCGCCGGTGAGCGCCCTCCCCACGAGCCCGGTGGCGCCGGTGAGGAAGACGTGCACCGCCGCCCCTACGAGATGAGCTGGGCGGCGGCGCTCGCGCCCGGGACGTGGGCCATGAAGTGGACCAGGGCGAGGAGGGCGCCGGCCAGCAGCGCGTAGGCGAGCCCCCAGGCGGCCACCTCGGCCGCCCGCATGGGCGCGGCCCGGGCAGCCTTCTCCACCCGCTCCAGGCTCCGCAGGAAGTAGGGCTCGGAGGGCGAGCCGAGCGGCGGCCCCACCACCGCCCGCAGGTAGCGGAGGTGATCCGGGCCGAAGCGGGCCCGGTCGGGCAGGAGCCGCAGGGCCCGGCCGCCGGCGCGCCCCTGGGCCTCGGAGAGGAGCTCCATGGTCCCGAGGATCGCCACCAGCCAGACCAGCTCGTAGCCGAGCGTGGTCCCGACGGCGACCGCCGCCCCGAGGCCGAGGAGCGTCAGGGCCAGGCCGAGCGAGGAGGAGAAGGAGTAGGCGAGCGCCTGCATCACCCGGCCGCCATCCAGGGGGGACACCGGGATCAGGTTGAAGAGGTTGATCACCGCCCACCAGGAGGCGACGGCGGCGAAGAGCGGGCTGCCGGTCCAGAGCCAGAGGCCGGCGGGCACGAGGGCGAAGAGCGACCCCCAGATCGGCCCGGAGAGGGCGACGTAGGCCTGCTGGCGGCGCGAGGAGAACGCGTCGTCGGTCACCGCCACCGCCCCGAGGAAGGGGATGAAGTACATCCCGCGCACGTTCATGCCGGTCCGGCGCATGGCGTGGACGTGGCCGTACTCGTGCACGAAGAGCTGGAGCAGCAGGGCGAGGGCGAACTTCCAGGAGAAGAGGACGCCATAGGCCGCCGCCGAGGCGGCCGCCCAGCCGAGGTTCGCGGTCTTGAGCGCCTTGAGGAGCGTGCCGCCGAGCTTGGCGGCCACCCCCAGGATCCCGACCCGGGCGCGGGGCCGGCGGGGCGCGGCCCCGGGCGCCTCCCGCTCCTCCTCCGCCAACGCCGCCGCCTCCGGGCGCTCGGCGAGCGGCGGGGCGAGCAGCCCAGGCGGCAGGACGTGCCAGGCCGGGACCCGCTGGACCACCAAGGCGAGGAGGAGCGCCGCCTCGCGCAGGTCGAGCACCTCGACGTCGGCGCCGTCGAGCCCGCGCACCGGCTGGCAGGGGGGCGCCCCGGCCAGGTCGGCGAAGGCGAAGGAGCGGCCGCGGGGGTCGGCGAGGATCGCGTAGCGCTGGAGGGTCCCGTCGGGGCGCGGGCTCCGCCCGAAGCCGAGCCGGAGCTCCGCCCAGCGCCCGTCCAGCCCGCCCTCCCGGCCCTTCACCGAGAGCCCGGCCTCGGTGGCCACGGCGCGCGGCCCGGTCGCCTGCCGGGCGCCCATGGCGATCGCCGCCGCCAGGCCGCCGAAGAGGGCGGCGAGGGGGACCGGCATGTCGAGCACCCAGCCGACCAGGGCGCCGCCGATCGCGCCCAGGAGGAGGGGGCGAGCGCCGTGGCGGGAGACGGGGCGGAAGACGGCGGGGTCGAGGCTGGGCATGTTGGCAGTGGGAGCCGCGTGGCCGCGGCCGCGGTTCAGGCGCGTTGCGCCCCGGGCCCGAGCCCGTGGGGGAACTTCACCTCCGCCTCGCTCGGGCGGACGTAGTGCGGCTCGAGGGCGAAGAGCGCCTGGGCGTCGAAGGGGCGCAGGAGCCGCTCCGCGGCGAGCGCGGCCACCGCCCAGGCGGGCGGGGTGAGGAGCGGGGTGGAGAGGCGCGGGACGGCGGAGAGCGGCTCGGGGTAGGCGGCGAGCCCCTCGCCGAAGGCGACCGCCGCGGGGCCGAGGCCGGCGACGCGCTCGGCCAGGGCAGCCGGCGGCAGGGCGGCCTCCGGCGCCACCCGGGCGATCCCCTCCCCCTCCGCCCGGTAGAAGCCGGCGTACACCTCGCCCTTCCGGGCGTCGAGGAGCGGGACCAGGATCGCGCCCTCCGCCACGCCGGGGCGGGCGGCGAGCGCCATGGCCGCCAGGCTCGAGGCGCCGGCGATGGGGCGCCGGTTGGCGTAGGCGAGCCCCTTCCAGGTGGCGAGGCCGATCCGCAGGCCGGTGAAGGAGCCGGGGCCGAGCCCGATCGCGTAGCCCTCGACGTCGGGGAGCTTCAGCCCTTCGGCGACGAGCAGGTCGGAGAGCGCGCCGGGAAGGCGGGCGCCGTGGCCGCCGGGCGGCCGGGTCGGTCCGCCCTCGGCCCGGTGGCGCCGCCGCTCCGCGGAGGCCGGGCCCTTCGCCGGCGCGTGCTCGGTCCGCTCGCAGCGCAGCCGCGGCGGCGCGCCGGGCTCGAGGTCGACGAGCGCGCAGGAGAGCACCAGGGTGGCGGTGTCGAGGGCGGCGACGAGCACGGCCGGCCTTCTACTCCATCGTCCGGGTCATCAGGCGGACGATGTCGTTCTTGAAGACGAAGAGCATCAGGGTGAAGAGCAGCACCAGGCCGACCACGTTCGCGATCTCGCGGGCGCGGAGCGAGAGCGGCCGCCGGGTCACCACCTCCACCCCGGCCTGCGCGATGTGGCCGCCGTCGAGGACCGGGATGGGGAGGAGGTTCATGAGCCCGAGGTTCACGCTGATGAGGGCCATCTTGAAGAAGAAGGAGCCCCAGCCCTCCTCCACCGCCTCGGAGGCGATGGAGAAGAGCATGATCGGGCCGCCCACCGTCTTGAAGGCGATCTCGCCGGTGACGATCTTGGCGATCCCGAGGACGGTCAGGCGGACGACCTCGTGGAGCTG
This sequence comes from Anaeromyxobacter sp., assembly GCA_035498135.1. Classification (GTDB taxonomy): domain Bacteria; phylum Myxococcota; class Myxococcia; order Myxococcales; family Anaeromyxobacteraceae; genus Anaeromyxobacter. Next base: position 1,113 of record DATKAL010000014.1, on the reverse strand, counting down.
CTTCCAGGCGAGGGCGGCGATCTCGCTCGGCCCGCGCCGCAGGGGGATCTCGCCCACCAGCAGGGCCCGGGGCTGGACCGCGCTCCGCCGGTCGGGGAAGAAGCCGATCACCACGCGATCCACGGTCTTGCCGGAGAGCTCGTCGCCGACGCTCTCCTTCCCGGGGACGAGCTCCACCTCCCGGCCGTCGGCCAGGCCGAGCCGGACCGGCTTCCCGGGCTCGAAGTCCTTGGGGAGCAGGTCGCGGACGAGCGAGTGCACGGCCTTCCCGTTCAGCGCGACGATGGCGTCGCCGCGGCGCAGCCCGGCCTTGGCGGCGGGGCTCCCGGGGGTCACCAGCCCGACGAAGCTCGAGATGGTCGGGTCGGCGAGGCGGAAGGCGGGCTTCTCGCCGGTGCAGGTCGGCACCCCGCGGAGCGCCAGCGCGGCCTGCTGGGAGAGGCTCACCCCGGGGAGCGTCACCGGGACCTCGCGCAGGACCTCGAGGTCGACGGGCGCGCAGCGCGCCGCCGCCACCGCCCGCTCCAGGTCGAGGGCGTGCCGGATCGGCGTCCCCCCGACCGAGACCACCAGGTCGAAGGGCTCGAGCGGCCCGGCGGAGCCGGGGACGGAGGGGGCGACCACCGCCGCCGCGTAGTAGGGGGTGACCCCGATCACCCCGCGGCGCGTGGTCTCGAGCGGATTCGAGTCCTCCTCCGGGGCCGGGACGATGGTCACCGGGCCAACGGGCTTGCCGTCGCGCTCCACCTCGAAGGCGAGCGACTCCGACGGGTGGGGCGAGACCAGGTCCCGCAGATCGGCGAAGTACCTCACCGGCCGGGGGGCGTGCCCGGGGGCGGCCACCGACAGGATCTTGTCGCCGGGGCGCAGCCCGGCCGCGTCCGCCGGCGAGCCCGGGGCGATGGTGCCGAGCACCGGGGCGGCGGTGGGCGTCCCGTTCTGCGCGGTGGCGAGGGCGACGTAGATCACCGCGGGGAAGAGGAGGTTCGCCGCCGGCCCGGCCAGGGCGATGAGGAGCCGCTTCCAGGGGGGCTGCTCGAGGTAGCCCCGCCCCCGGTCCTCCTCCGCGGGCGCCTCGGAGGGATCGTCCCCCGCCATCTTCACGTAGCCGCC
>DATKAL010000013.1:0-11264 GCA_035498135.1 Anaeromyxobacter sp. | reverse complement strand
CCTGGTAGAAGCGGAGGATCCCGACGAAGGCTCCGTTCAGCACCACGGCGGAGAGGAGGGCGGAGACCGGCGAGGGGGCCTGGCTGTGGGCGTCGGGGAGCCAGGTGTGGAGCGGGGCGAGCCCCATCTTCGTGCCGTAGCCGACCAGCGCCAGCACGAAGGCGGCCTTGAGCCAGGGGCGGGCCATCCAGGGCGCCGCAGCGGTGAGCCCCTCGAGCGTGAGGCTCGGCCCCTCCCCCACCCCCGAGGCGGCGATCCCGAGGAAGAAGGTGCCGAGCAGCGCCAGGGCGATCCCCACCGAGCAGAGGAGCAGGTACTTCCAGGTGGCCTCGAGGGCCGGCCCCCGCCGGTAGAAGGCGATCAGCGGGGCGGTGGCCAGGGTGGTCGCCTCCACCGCCACCCAGAGGACCGCCAGGTGGTGGGTGAGGGTCACCAGGCTCATGGCGGAGAGGAACCAGAGCAGGGCGGGGACGAAGCGGTGCGGCTTCGCCTGGGGGTCGTGCGTCCCCTCGGTGAGGTAGGAGACGGAGTAGAGGGAGGCGAGCCCGAAGATCACCGTGGTGATCCCGAGGAAGAGCCGGCCCAGGTCGTCGAGGGCGAGGAGGGCGGTGGGCTCGGCGGGCGCGGCGAGGAGCCAGAGCACCAGCAGGGCGTGGGTGCCCGCCCCGGTGAGGAGGAGGGCGAGCTGGGTGCGCGTGCCGCGCATCGTCCAGGCGAGGGCCCCGAGGAGCGAGGGGAGCAGGACCGGGAGGACGAGGCGCATCGCGGGTCAGTCCCGGAGGGTGGAGAGCGCGTCCACGTCGACGTGGTCGAACTCGCGGCTGATGTGGTGGATGGCGATCCCCATCACGAAGACGCCCACGAGGACGTCGAGCAGGATCCCGAGCTCGACCACGAAGGGGAGCTGGCGGGCCAGCGCCTGGCCGAAGACGAAGACCCCGTTCTCCAGCATCAGGTAGCCGACCACCTGGGTGATGGCCTTGCGACGGACGACGATCACCAGGAAGCCGAGGAGCAGGGTGGCGAGGGCGATGGGGACCACCAGCCGCGAGGGGGCGGGCCAGGGGAGCGCCAGGGCCCCCCCCAGCCAGAAGGCGATCCCGACCAGCACCGCGGAGAGCAGGACCGACACCGCCGGGGCCACCAGCGGCTCCGTCTCGTGCACCACCCGGGCCTCGCGCACCGCCCGGACGAGCAGGAAGGGCATGAGGAGCGCCTTCACCCCGAGGGTCACGAGGAAGGTGAGGATCATCGCCCAGGCGCCCAGGTGGTGGCCGAGGGCGAAGGGGAGGAGCGAGAGGGCGGCGCCCTGGAGCGCCACCGCCCGGATGGCGGCCGGGATCCGCGTGGTGGCCACCACCTGGATCCCCAGGACCACCACCACCAGGAGGAGGAGATCGGCGAGCCGTTCCACCTAGCGCCCCCCCTCGAGGAGGACGGCCACCCCGAGCGCCGCCAGCGCCCCCGCCGCCACCAGGAGCTGCGGCACCCGCACCAGGCGGAGGCGGGCCATCACCGACTCGACCACCCCCACCCCCGCGGCCACCGCGAGCACCGCGGCGAGGAGCAGGGCCGTGCCGGGGAGCGCCCCGGCGGGGAACGGCAGGGCCACGTGGGCGAGGAGGGCGGCGAAGAGGAAGAGCTTCAGCGCCGCGCCGTACTGGATGAAGGCGAGGTCCGGCCCGCCGTGATCGAGGACCATCACCTCGTGGATCATGGTGAGCTCGAGGTGGGTGTTGGGGTCGTCCACCGGGATGCGGGCGTTCTCCGCCAGGAGGAGGAGGAAGAGCGCCACCCCGGCGACGAGCAGGACCGGGTGCTGGGCGCTCGCCCCCGCGTCCCCGACCGGCTCGAGGACCTCGGCGAACCCCACCCCGCCCGCCGCCACGCAGAGGAGGGCGAGCACGAGGAGCAGCACCGGCTCGCCGAGGGCGCCGAAGGAGGCCTCCCGGCTCGCCCCCATCCCCTCGAACGAGGAGCCGGCGTCGAGGGCGGCCGCCACCGTGAAGAAGCGGGCCAGGGCGAGCAGCGCGGCGAAGGCCACCACGTCGCCGGGGAAGGAGAGCGGCGCGGCCCGGGCGCCGAGGGGGAGGAGCAGGCCGGCGGTGAGCGCGGCGGCGAGCGAGACCAGCGGCCCCGCCTTGATCACCCAGGTGGTCCCGTGCCCGTAGACCGCCCCCTTGCGCAGCAGCCGGGCGAGGTCGAGGTAGGGCTGGAGGAGGGGCGGCCCGCGCCGGCCGGCGGCGATCGCCTTCACCCGCGCGATCACCCCGGGGAGGAGCGGCGGCACGGCGAGGAGCAGGAGGAGGTGGAGGACGGTGGTCACGGGGAGAGGAGGAGCTGCCAGGCGAGCAGGACCACGAGGGTGACGAGCACGTAGAGCAGATAGAGCTGGAGCCGGCCACCCTGGAGCACCCGCACCCGGCCGAGCGCCTCGAGGAAGCGGCGGTAGAGGGGGAGGACGAAGCGATCGCCGGCGGCGTCCGCGCGCCGCTCCTCGTACCGCGCCCGCGCCGGGAAGTAGCCCTCCGGCCCCTCCCGCTCCACGGTCCGGGAGAGGAGCCCGCCGAAGAGGCCGAGGGCGGGATCGGGGAAGGCGGTGGCGGTGTACTGCATCCGCGGCGAGGGGGCCTCGTAGCCGCAGCCCCAGACCGGGCCGGAGCGGACCTCGCGGCCGGAGAGGAGCCGGAGCCGCACCAGGGCCAGGGCGGCGACCAGGAGCAGGAGCACCCAGGCGACCCGGGTCACCGCCGCCAGCGGCCCGAGCCCGGTCCCGGGCGCGACCGGAGCCCCCGCAAGCAGGCCGGCGGCCTGCGCCGGGAGCGCGGCCGCCAGCTCCGGCAAGAGGCCGAAGGCGAGGCAGAGCCCGACCGCGATGCCGACCGCCTGCCGGGCCGTGCCCGAGGGGTCGCGCGCCGCGCGGGGCGCGTCGCTCCGGGGCGCGCCGAGGAACGCCACCCCGTAGGCCTTCACGAAGGCGCCCGCCGCCAGGCCGCCGGCCAGGGCGAGGGCGGCCACCGCGGCGACGGCGAAGACGGCCGGTCCGGCGGGCAGCGAGGCCGCCCCGCGCAGCCCGGCCGAGAGGACGAGCCACTCGGAGACGAAGCCGTTCAGCGGGGGGAGGCCGGAGATCGCCACCGCCCCGACCAGGAAGGCGCCGGCGGTGAGCGGCATGGTGCGGGCCAGGCCGCCGAGCCGGTCCAGGGCGCGGGTGCCGGTGGCGTCGGCCACGTCGCCGGCGAGGAGGAGGAGGAGCGCCTTCATCACCCCGTGGTTGAGCACGTGGAGGAGGGCGCCGGCGAAGCCGAGGTAGGCCACGACGGGAAGGCCCGCCGCCCGCCCGAGGACGCCGATCCCCAGGCCGAGGGCGACGATCCCCAGGTTCTCCACCGAGGAGTAGGCCACCAGCCGCTTCAGGTCGCGCTTGGCGAAGGCGTTGAGCGCCCCGGCGATCGCCGTGGCCGCCCCGACCGTCACCAGCGCCATCCCCCACCAGCCGTCGGGGGGGCCGAGGAGCAGGAGCAGCCGCGCCAGCCCGTAGATCCCCATCTTGGAGAGGGCGCCGGAGAGGAGCGCGGCCGCCGGTGGCGGCGCGGCGGGATAGGCGTCGGGGGCCCAGACGTGGAGCGGGAAGATGGCGGCCTTGGTCCCGAAGCCGGCCAGGGCCAACCCGAAGGCGGTCCCGGCGAGCGTCGGGGTGGCCGGGCCGGCGGCGACGACGGCGTCGAACCCGTACGAGCCGGCGTGACCGGCGAGGAGCGCGAAGAGGACGTAGAGGGCCACCCCGCCCACGTGCGAGGCGATGAGGTAGGTCATGGCGGCGCGCCGGGCGTCGGCCCGCCCCTGGTCGTGGGCGACGAGCAGCCAGGAGGAGATGGTCATCGCCTCCCAGGCCACCAGGAAGAGGACCCCGTCGCGGGCGAGGACCACCCCGATCATGGCGGCCACGGTCAGGGCGGCGAGCCCGGCGAAGCGCGCCAGCCGCCGCCCGCCCGCGGGCGCGGGCGCCGCGGGGAGCGAGGAGAGCCCATGGAGGAGAGCCAGGCCGAACACCAGGCAGAGGCAGGCGAGGAAGAAGGCGGAGAGCGGATCGACGCCGAGGTGGAGCTCGCCCACCGGGAGCGGCCAGGCGCGCCGCAGCTCGCGGACCGCGCCGGAGCGGAGGACCCGGGCCGCCCCGGCCAGCCCGACGAGGCAGGCGAGGAGGGTCCCGAGGGTGGCGACCCGGAACGCCCGGAGGTCGTCGCGGGCGAGGAGGAAGGCCGCCAGGGCGCTCCCCAGCGCCAGCGTCAGGGCGGCGACGGAGAGGGTCACGGCTCCTCCTCGTCGTGCCCGGGCGACGCGGGGCGCTGGGCCGCCAGGGCCGCCTCGGCGGCCCGGAGGCGCCCGAGGATGGCCTCGTCCGGCGCGCGGGTCTCGAGGAGCCGGCGCAGCTCGGCGTCGTGGAGGAGGTAGGCGAGACGCGAGAGGGTGGCGAGGTGGCCCTGCACCGAGGGGGCGAGGATGGCGAACAGGGTGGTGACCGGCTTGCCGTCGGGGGCGCCGAAGTCGAGGGGCCGGGCGGGGAAGACGAGGAGGACGGTGGGCAGCCGGGCGCCGAGGACCAGGGGATCGCGCGGGTGGGGCACGGCGATCCCGCCGCCGAGCCCGGTCGAGGCGAGCCCCTCGCGCGAGACCAGGAGCTCGCGGAGGAGGGCCCGGTCCACCTCGGGCGGCACGCCCGGGAGCCGGGCGATCGCCGCCAGCACCTCGTCGCGGGTGGCGCCGGCGACGTCGCGCGCGATGCCGCCCCGGGCGAGGGCCTCGGCCAGCCCCTCCGCCGGCGCACCCCCGGCCAGCTCGGGCGAGACCGCCCGGCCGTGGGCCTGCGCCCACTCCATCAGCTCCACCCGGTTGAAGCGGATCTCCTCCCGCAGCCGGTAGTGCGGGATGGCGCCGTCGCGCACCCAGCGCCAGACGGTCTTCTCGGCCACGCCCAGGAGGCGCGACACCTCGCGCACGCTCAGCTCCGCCACGAGCCCTCCGGGGGGCTCGCGCCGTCGCCGGCACGCCGGCGCGGCGCGATCGGACGCCGCCGCGCGGCTCGGAGCGACGCGGGCTCTGGTGCGGTCGATTCCACGGAAGGTCGCGCCGCGACCCGTGGGGGGCCGCGGCGCGGGCAGAATCTACACCAGGAGCAGCGTCGGCGCTACGCGCCGGCCCTCGGTCCGCCGGGCGTGGCCGGCGCGGGCTGCCCGGCGGCGGGCACGGCCGGCGGCAGCGCCAGCGGCTCGAGCGGCATCACGATCCAGAGCACCACGTAGGCGACGAGCCCCCAGAGCCCGAGGACCGTGGCGAGGACGAACGCGAGCCGGACCGCGGCGCAGGGGAGTCCGAAGTGGCTGGCCAGGCCGCGGGCCACGCCGGCGATCATCTTGCCCTCGCGGGCCCGGGTCCACTCGCGGGCCGGGGGGCGCTCGCCGAGCCAGCTCGTGCAGCTCGCGCAGCGGGTGGCGCCGGGGGCGTTCTCGGTGCGGCAGTATGGGCAGAGCATGCTCGCCTCCTTTCCCGTCTACGCGCCGGCGGCCGCCCTATTTCGGGGCCGCCTCCCGCCCGAAGGTCCCCACCCAGAGGCGGCGGCCCAGCGGGACCTCCACCTCGCGGGAGCGGCGGAGCGGGATCCCGTAGTGCTGGAAGAGCCGCCCCAGCTCCTCGGGGGGGACGAGCTTCTTCGCCTTCTCGATGAGCTGGAGGGCGCGCGAGGGCGGCGGCGGCCCCTCGCCACCGGGCAGCTCGAGGACCACGCTGCAGGTCCCCCGGTCGGCGAGCCACTCGACGATCCTCCGCACCAGCACCTCGGGGTAGAGGTACTCGAAGATCAACCCGGCGTGGACGAGGTCGAAGCTGCCCGGGGCGGCGCGCCAGGCGCAGGCGTCGGCGCAGAAGAGCTCCAGGCGCGGCCCGAGGTGGAAGAAGCGCTGCCGGGCCACCCCCAGGTACTGGAGGTTCACGTCGACCCCCACCACCCGCGCGGTCACCGAGGGATCGACGTGCTCGAGCCCGTTCCCGGTGGCGCAGCCGGGCACCAGGACCCGGTCCGGCTGGGCCGAGAGGTAGGCCTCCTGGAAGATCGCCGAGAGCGGCGCGAGCAGGCCGCCGCCCTCCGGGCCCATGTGCCGCTCGTAGTCCGCGGCTGGCACGATCGTCCACGGGTTCGGGGTGGTCATGGGCCCCTACCCTACCGCGAAAAGGGGGGCGCGCCCGTCCCCACCGACCGCGACGAGGGTCAACCCCGGCCGGCCGCCGCGAGGAGGGCCAGCCCCTCGAAGAGGAGGTGGGCGGCGAGCGTCGAGGTCCGGTCGCCCTGGTCGAGCGCGGGGGAGACCTCGACCACGTCCATGCCGGCCAGCGGTGCGCCGGCGAGGGCCCGCAGGAGGGCGAGCGCCTCCCGGGTGGTCAGGCCGCCGGGCACGGGGGTGCCGGTGCCGGGGGCGTAGGCGGGATCGAGGGCGTCGACGTCGAAGGTCACGTAGGTGGGGCGGCTGCCGACGGCGCGCCGGATCTCCGCCCCGATCGCCGCCACCCCCCGCTCCTCGAGCTCCTCGACGGCGTAGATCCGGCCGCCGTGCCGGGCGGAGGGCTCGGCCTCCGCGGCCGAGCTCCACGGCCCCCGGATGCCGACGTGGAAGAGGGCGCCGCGGGCGACGAGGCCCTCGTCGATGGCGTGGCGGAAGGGGGTGCCGTGGTGGAAGGCCTCGCCCCAGGTCTCCGGGCCGCTCGTGTCCAGGTGGGCGTCGAGGTGGACCAGCGCGAGCGGACCCCGCCGGCGCGCCACCGCCCGGAGGGCGGGGAGCGACACCGAGTGGTCGCCGCCCAGGAGGAAGGGGACGGCGCCCGCCGCGATCACCTCCTCCACCCGGGCCTCGACCGCCTCGCGCATGGCGGCGGCGCTGAAGGGCGGGAAGGCGGCGTTGCCCCCGTCCACCGCCGGCACCTCGGCGAAGACGTCCAGCCGGTGGACGGGGTGCCAGGGCTGGACCAGGGCGGAGACCCGGCGCACGTGCCAGGGGGCGAGCCGCGCCCCCGGCTGGTAGGTCGTGCCGAGATCGGTCGGCACGCCGAGGAGCACGGCGTGCGTCCCGGGCGGCGGCGCGGCCACCGCCACCGGCAGCCGGAAGAACGGGGCCTGGCCGTGGCGGAGGTAGGTCAGCGCGTCGTCCTGAGGCATTCGGGGCGGTCCTCCTCGAGCAGGTCCTGGATCCGGGCGTGGGCGGCGTCGGCCAGGGCGAGGGCCGAGCCGAAGGCCTGGGGGGCGAGCGGGGCGCCCACCCGCACGCGGACGGTCGCCGCGGGGAGCGCGGCGAAGGCGAGGTAGTGGGGGACGAAGGTGTCGTTCCCCACCCAGGCGAGCCGCGCCGGCGCGTAGGCGAGCGCCAGCGGCACCACCGGGACGCGGGCGCGTCGGGCCACGCCGAAGAGGCCGCGGCGGAACTCGCGCACCGCCTCGCCGCCGGTGGTGGTCCCCTCGGGGAAGTTGAGGACCGGGAGCCCCTCCTCCAGCGCGCGGCGGGCCGCCCGCATGATCCGCAGCGCCGAGCCGGTCCGGCCCCGCTCGACGAAGAGGACGCCGGTCCGGCGGGCCACCGCCCCGAAGACCGGCCAGGCTGCGAGGTCGGCCTTGGAGATGGGGGCGCAGGGGACGAGGGCCGCGATCACCAGCGGGTCGAGGTAGGAGAGGTGGTTCGACACCAGCAGGGCCGGACCCTCGGGGACCGGCCCGCTGGCCCGGAGCTCCACCCCGTGCACCGAGAGGGCGCGCCGGGCTGCCCGGGAGAACACCTCGGCCCGCGCCCGGCGCACCTCCTGCTCGCCGCCGGCCCGCCCCGCCCGTGTCGCCTCGGCGAGGGTCTCGGCCGCGAGCACGCCGATCGACGCCAGCCGCCCGGCCGCCCGGAGCGCGCCGCCCGGGCCGCTCAAGCCACCTCCGAGAGCAACGCGGTCGCCGACCGGAGGGCGGGATGCTCCCCGGGCGCCACCAGGCCCATCCGCTCGAAGCGCGCCCGGAGCCGCTCGAAGCCCTCGCGGTCGATGCGCGACACCAGCCGCCGGTCGCCCGGCCCGTAGAACGCCTCCCGGACGCCGACCTCCTTGGCGCCGAGCGCGCCGTGGAGGGAGCGGGCCTGGAGGTTGTCCTCCTTGACCGTGAACCAGCACGAGTCGACCCGGGGGGCGATGGCCGCGATCAGGGCCCGGATGAGCTGGAAGGCGACGCGGGTGCCCTGGTAGGCGGGGGCGACCGCGAGGGTGGTGCAGTAGGCCTCCCGCCCGCGGAGGAAGCAGAGCACGTAGCCGGCCGGCTCCTCCCCGTCGAGGGCGACGAAGCACGAGTCCTGGAAGAACTCGCAGCAGAGCCGCACGTAGTAGGGGCCGAGCACCGACTCCCCGGCGGCGCCGAACACCTCCTCCTCGAGCCGCATGAGCGCCTCGAAGTCCTCGGTACGGAGCGGGCGGATGGTTCTCTCGGACATGGGGGCCTCCTCCAGGCGAGTGAAGGCTAGGCAGCGGAGGTGTCCGGCCGGTCGCGCCCGGGAAACGAATGCGCGAACCGCCTCGCCCCCGTGCCGACTTCACCGAAGGTTCCCGGGCGCGAGCCGGCGGCGTCACGTGCCCGCGGTGAAATCCGGGCCGTCGCGGGCGGCGCGGCCCGGCCGCTCCGGACAGAGGTGCAGCAGCACGGGCGGACGGGGCCCGCGGCTCGCGGGCGGGGAGCGGGGCTCCCCGGGATGGAGTGGAGGACGAGATGCTGCTCGCGCACGTGTCGGACCTGCACATCGGCCGGGACGCGACCACGGACGCCGCGGCCGGGCGGCTGGCCGCCGCCCTGGAGCGCGAGGGGGTGGCGGCGGCGCTCCTCACCGGCGACGTGACCCACCGCGGACGCCTGGCCGAGCTGGCGCGCTTCGAGGCGCTCTTCCGCCCCCTCCTCCACGCCGGCCGGCTGATCGTCGTCCCGGGGAACCACGACCGGATGAGCGACGACGTCGCCGGCGCGATGATGCGGGGCGAGCGGGTGCAGGTGGAGAGCCGGCCCGGGCTCCACGCGGTCCGGCTCGACTCCACCGCCCCGCACAACCGCTCCCTCATCGACGCCCACGGCCTCCTCACCGAGGAGGACGTCGCGGCGGTCGAGGCGGCCCTGGACCGCGCCCCGCCCGGCGCGCTCTCCGTCCTGCTCCTCCACCACCACGTCCTGCCGCTCCCCGAGGAGCTCTTCGGCGAGCGGCTCGCCGCCCTGCTCGGCTGGCCGAACGCCGCCGAGCTCGCCCTCGGGGCGCGGCTCCTGGAGCGGATCCGCGGCCGCTGCGATCTGGTCCTCCACGGTCACCGCCACGCCCCCTCGGAGCTGATCCTGGGGGCCTCCGAGGCGCGGCCGCTCCGCGTCCTCAACGCCGGGAGCACCACCGAGCTGGGCCGCTTCCGGCTCCTCTCGGCGCACGGCCCCGGGCCGGCCACCGACCGCTGGACGACCACCAGCGTCCCCTCGCTCGGGATGGCCCTCGGCGGCGAGCGGGCCGCGGCGTAGCGCGACCCGGGCCCTCGCGAGCCCCCGACCGGGTTAAGCTCGGCCGGAGAGGGTCTTCATGGAACGCTCGTCGCGCCTGCTCCTGCTCTTCTCCCTCGCCGGCTTCGCCGCCGTGATCGGCCTCGGCACGATCCGCGCCAGCCCGGCCCACCTCGCCCTGGACACCACCCCCGAGGTGATCCGGAGCTTCCAGGCCTTCCACGCGCACTTCGACGCGCTGGTCTGGCTCGGCGCGGCCGCCCTGGGCGCAGTGCTCGGGCGGCTCGCCCCCGCCTACCGCGGGCCGGCCTGGGCCCCTCGCCTGCTCGCGCCGGCCTACGCCGCCGGCGCGGTGATCTTCTCCTGCTCGTACGCGCTCCGCGGGCTGGGGCTCCGCTTCGGGGTCGCGGGCCTGGCGCGGCCGGTGGCGCCGGTCCTGGCCTCGATCGGCGGGCTCCTGCTCCTCGCCGCGGCCGGGTCGGCGCTCGCCATCGGCTGGGCGCTCTGGCGGGCCGGGCCGGACGGAGAGGCGTGATCCGCGCGCACCTTCCGGTGCCGCGGATCACGCCGTCGATCCGGAACGCCTCGACGCGCTACCGGTGACCGCCGCCGCCGTGCCCCATTCCGCCGCCGCGCGCCCCCGAGAAGCCGCCGCCGTGGCTGGCCGGCGCGCCGCCGTGATACCCGCCGTACGAGCCGTGGTAGGGGCTGCCGGCGACCGGGCCGCGGAAGGCGGTGACGGCGTGGCCGGTGTACGGGCTGGGCCGCGCCGGGGCGCCGCGGTACGGAGCGACGGGCCGGGTGGGAGCGCCGCCGCGGTAGGGCGCGCCGGGATAGCCGGGATGGCCGTAGTACGGCGCGTAGTAGTGGTAGTGGGACGGGTAGCGCCACCAGCCGTGCCCGTACCAGCCGTAGTAGGCGGGCCCGTAGACCCCGAAGTACGGCCAGGGCCCCCAACCCCAGATCCAGGGCGCCACCACCCAGGTCCAGCCGTAGGCCGGGTAGTAGACGTACTCGTAGGGTTGTCCCGAGCCCTCCTGCGGGACGTAGGTGTAGCTGTCCGAGTACGGCATCCAGACCCAGCCGTACTGATCGGTGTAGACCCACTGGCCCTGCGGCGCGGCCTGCGCACCGGCGGGCGGCGGGGCGGCCTGCGAGGGCGGGGGCGGGGTCGTCCCCGGCGGCGGGGGCGGGGCCTCGGTGGGCGCCGGGGTTGCCGGCGCTTCCTGGTTGGGCCCGGGCGTCGTGGTCCACCCGTCGGTATCGTCGGTGACGATGGCCGCGCTCGCGGACGCGTCCTGCGGACGCGCGGCGGCGGGGGCCGCCAGGAAGGCTGCGGTTGCCAACGTTGCGATGAGGGTCCTCATCGGCATCACCTCACCCCTAGGATAGAGCAACTCGCATGCCGGGCGCCGCAAGCTGAACCTGTTGATCTTCCAGGGCTCCCTGCGTCTCCCGCGAGCGACAGGCGTGCCGGGAGGGCACGCCTGGGGCGATCTCCCCGGCGGGGCCTCTCGCGACGGGCCCCCTCCGGGCCCGGCGCCCTGCTAGAGCCCCTCGGTCTCCGCGTACCGGAACCAGGTCAGGGCATCCACCTCCGCGTTGCCGGTGGGCCGGTTCCAGGCCGGGGGGGTCCGACGCCAGCGCTCCCGGAGCTCGGCGGCCCGGGAGGCGGCCTCGGCCAGGAAGCCGGCGCGCTCGCGGGCGAGCTCCGCCTCGCCCG
>DATKAL010000012.1:0-2430 GCA_035498135.1 Anaeromyxobacter sp. | reverse complement strand
CAAGACCAAGCAGTTCCTGCATCGCTACCTGCAGCCGGTGGAGCGCGACGCGGCCTAGCGTCCGCGGCGCGGTCCTCCCCTTGGCCCTGGGCCCGTCGGCGTTCGCGCCGGCGGGCCCTTTTTCGTCGGGTCGGCGCCCCGAGGAGCTGGCGCCCGGGTTGCAACCGGGGCGCGCATGGCGACCATCCTGAAGGCGGCCGCGCCGCTCTCGCCGCGGCGGATCCCGGTCGACGTCGTCCGGGCCGGGGCGACCGCCCGGGAGCTCTTGGCGGCGGCGGAGGGGGAGGCGGTGCGGATCCGCGAGGAGGCCCGCGCCGAGCGCTCGCGGATCCGGGCCGAGGAGGTCGAGGCCGGACGGCGGGAGGGGCTGGGGCAGGCGGCGGCGGCGCTCGCCCTGGTGGCGGCGGAGCGCGATCGGCGGCTGGGCGGGCTGGCGCGGGAGGTGGCGGCGATCGGGCTGGACGTGGCGCGGCGGCTCCTCGGACGGGAGCTGGGCGAGCGGCCGGAGGCGGTGGCGGACCTGGCGGCCGCCGCCCTGGCCGTGGTCCGGGATCGGCGGGAGGTGACCCTGCGGGTCCACCCCTCCGACGCCCCGGTGATCCAGCGGGAGCACGCCAGGCTGGCCGGGCTGCTCTCGGCGGTGCGCGGGCTCGGGCTGCGCGAGGACCCCGCGCTCGAGCCCGGGAGCGTGGTGGTGGAGACGGAGGCGGGCTGGATCGACGCGCGGGTGGAGGCCCAGCTCGGGGCCCTGGAGCGCGCCCTGGCGGAGCTCCCGTGAGCCTCGACCTGGGCTCGGTGCAGGCGGCCCTGGTGGCGGCCTCGCCGCTCCCGCTCCGGGGGCGCGTGACGCGCCTCGCCGGCCTGGTGATCGAGGCGGCCGTGGCCGGGGTACGCCAGGGCGAGGCGGTCGAGATCCGCACCCCCGGCCGGGCGCCGCTGCCAGCCGAGGTGGTCGGCCTCCGGCAGGACCGCGCCCTCCTCGTGCCGCTCGGCGAGCCGGCGGGCGTGGGGGTGGACAGCGAGGTGGTCCCGACCGGCCGGCCGCTGGCGATCCGGGTCGGGGAGGCCCTGCGGGGCCGCGTGCTCGATGGGCTCGGGGAGCCGATCGACGGTCGCCCGCTGCCGCCCGGCCTCGAGGAGTGGGCGGTGGATCGGCCCGCTCCCGGCCCGCTGGCCCGCCGGAGGGTGAGCGCGCCGCTGCCCCTCGGGGTGAGGGCGATCGACGGGCTGGCGACCGTGGGGGAGGGCCAGCGGCTCGGGATCTTCGCCGGCTCGGGGGTGGGGAAGTCGACCCTGCTCGGACAGATCGCGCGCGGCACGCGGGCCGAGCTCTCCGTCCTCTGCCTGGTGGGAGAGCGCGGCCGGGAGGTGCGCGAGCTGGTGGAGGGCGCGCTCGGGCCGGAGGGGCTCGCCCGGAGCGTGGTGGTGGCCGCGACCAGCGACGCCCCGGCGCTGGTGCGCCTCAAGGCGGCGCACGTGGCGACGGCGATCGCCGAGTGGTTCGCCGATCAGGGCGGCTCCGTCCTGTTCATGCTCGACTCGCTCACCCGGTACGCGCGCGCCCTGCGCGAGGTCGGGCTCGCCGCCGGCGAGCCGCCGGCGCGGCAAGGCTACCCGCCGTCGGTCTTCGCGGCGCTGCCACGGCTCCTGGAGCGGACCGGAGTGCGGCCGCGGGGCGCCATCACGGCCCTGTACACCGTCCTGGTGGCGGGCGGCGACCTGGAGGAGCCCATCGCCGACGAAGTCCGGGGGATCCTGGACGGGCACGTGGTGCTCGAGCGGAAGCTCGCCGCGGAGGGGCGCTTCCCGGCGATCGATCCCCTCCAGAGCCTCTCCCGCCTCATGCCGGCCGTGGCCGCCCCCGAGCACCGGCGCGCGGCCGCCCGGGTGCGCTCGCTGCTCGCCGCCCATGAGCGGGTCCGCGACCTGGTGGCCCTGGGGGCCTACCGGCCGGGCGGCGATGCCGAGGCCGACCGGGCCCTGGAGCGGCTCCCGGCCATCGAGGCGTTCCTCCGTCAGGCGCCGGACGAGGTCGAGCCGTTCCCGCAGGCGGTGGCCCGGCTCGCGGAGCTGGCGGCGTGAGCGCCTGGCCGCTGGAGGCGCTCCGCAGGGTGCGCGCCGCCGCCGAGGCCGAGGCCCGCCGGGCGCTGGGCGCGGCCCGCGCCCGGGAGGGCCGGGCGGCGGAGGAGCTGGAGCGCACCCGGGCCACGCTCCGCGAGCTGGAGGCCGAGCGCGCGCGGGGCCGGGGGGCGCCGCCAGCCGGCGGCCGGGCGTGCGAGCTCCAGGTCGGCGCTCGTTTCGAGCTGAGCCGGCGCGAGGCGGAGCGCAGGGCACGCGCCCGGCTCGGGGAGGCGGCGGACGCGCTCGCCGCCGCGGGCGAGGAGGCGGCGAGCGCCCGGTCGGCGCTCCTCCAGGCCCGGCGGGCCCTGG
>DATKAL010000011.1:0-16960 GCA_035498135.1 Anaeromyxobacter sp. | reverse complement strand
TGCGGATCAACGGGATCGACGACGTCCTGGTGCGCTACGGGAAGTGCTGCAACCCGGTGCCGGGCGACACCATCGTCGGCTTCATCACCCGCGGGCGCGGGGTGACCGTCCACACCGCCGCCTGCGACAAGGTGCTGGGGAACGACCCGGACCGGCGGGTGGACGTGGCCTGGGACGTGCGGGGCGACTTCAAGCGGCCGGTGTCGCTGCGGGTGATCTCCACCGACCGCCCCGGGATCCTGGCCAAGATCTCGCAGACCTTCAGCGAGGCCGGGCTCAACATCTCGCAGGCGAGCTGCCGGACCACCCCCGGCGAGCGGGCGGTGAACGAGTTCGAGGTCACGGTCGGCGACCTGAAGCAGCTCACCTCGGTGATCCGCTCGATCGAGCGGATCGACGGGGTGCAGTCGGTCGAGCGGGTGTAGCGCGGTCCCGGTCCGCGCGCGCCGGCCGGCTCCCGGCTAGAATCGGCGGCCATGAAGACCCCCATCTCCACCCCCGGCGCCCCCAAGGCGATCGGCCCCTACTCCCAGGCCATCGAGGCCCGCGGCGCGCGCACCCTGTACCTCTCCGGGCAGATCCCGCTCGATCCGGCCACCGGCGAGCTGGTCCGCGGGACCATCGAGGTGGAGACGCAGCGGGTGATGGACAACCTGCGCGCCGTGCTGGCGGCGGCCGGGGCCGGCTTCGAGCACGTGGTCCGGACCACCATCTACCTGGTCGACCTGGGCGACTTCTCCCGGGTGAACGAGGTCTACGGAAAGCACTTCCCGGCGCCCCCCCCGGCGCGAGCCACCGTGCAGGTGGCGGCCCTGCCCCGCGGGGTCCGGGTGGAGATCGACGCCGTCGCCGCGCTGGACTAGCCGGCGCGCGCTACGGCTCGAAGTACTCGTACTCCTTGCCCGCCCAGTTCCGCAGCACCCAGCGCTTCCCCTCGTGGGAGACCACGCAGTCCGGACCGAGCGGGATCTTGCCGCCGCCGCCGGGCGCGTCGACCACGAAGTGCGGGACGGCCAGGCCCGACGTGTGGCCGCGGAGCGCCTCGATGATCCGGATCCCGGTCTCCACCGGCGTCCGGAAGTGGCCGATCCCGCGGGCCAGGTCGCACTGGTAGATGTAGTAGGGCCGGATCCGCATCAGCAGGAGCCTGTGGTTCAGCTCCTTCACCAGGGCGGGGTCGTCGTTCACGCCCTTGAGCAGCACCATCTGGTTGCCGATCACGCAGCCGGCGTCGGCCAGCCGGCGGGCGGCCTCGAAGGCCTCGGCGGTGCACTCCCTGGGGTGGTTGAAGTGGGTGTTCACGTAGACCGGGTGGTGGGGCCGGAGCATCCGGACGAAGTCGTCGGTCACCCGCTGCGGCAGGGTCACGAGGTTGCGCGTCCCGAGCCGGAAGATCTCCAGGTGCGGGATGCCCCGCAGCCGGCCGAGGATGTAGTCGAGCCGGTCGTCGGAGAGGGAGAGCGGGTCGCCGCCCGAGATCACCACGTCGCGGATCTCCGGGTGCCCGGCGATGTAGGCGAGCGACTCCTCGATCTGCCGCTTGGCGGCGGCGGAGGTGGGGTCGGAGACCTTCCGCTTCCGCGTGCAGTGGCGGCAGTACACCGGGCAGTTGTGGGTCGTGTAGAAGAGGACGCGGTCCGGGTACCGGTGGGTGATCCCCGGGACGGGCATGTCCCGCTCCTCGGCGAGCGGGTCCTCCCGGTCGGCGGGCCGGATGTTGAGCTCGCCCGGGGTGGGGACCGCCTGGAGCCGGATGGGGCAGGAAGGGTCCTCCGGGTCCATGAGCGCCGCGTAGTAGGGCGTGATCCCCATGTGGAACTCGGCGTCGGTCTCGACCGCCGCCCGCCGCTCGTCCGGGGTCACCCGGATCACCCGCTCCAGCTGCTCGAGCCGGGTGATCCGCTCCCGCTGCTGCCAGTGCCAGTCGTTCCAGAGCGCGTCCGGAACGCCGGTCCAGGCGCCGCGCGGGCCGGGGCGGAAGCGGCCGGTCACCGCCGGCGCGGGGCGGACGTCGTCGCCGGGTGCAGACGCGCGCCGGAGCTCACCGTTGCCGTGCTCCCCGCGCGCCGGGGTCCGCACCGCCGGCTCGACGCCCATCGACGGAACTGTCGCCATGTCTCGCTCGCTCCGCGGGACCGGTCGGCCGGTCCCCTGCTCCTCGTTCCTTAACATTGCGCGGCGTCCCTGACACGAACGGAACCTTCGGGGTCCCGCGGCGCGGCCCCGCCGCGGCGCGGCAGGCTTGCCCCCGGCGTTTGACTTCGGGGATCGGGGCCGTTAGCTTCCGCGCCCGCGTCCCCGCCCCGTGGGCGGGCCGCCCCCCGATGGACCGCTCCACCCTCTTCCCCGGCGCCACCGACGCGGACTGGAACGACTGGCGCTGGCAGCAGCGGAACGCCCTGGGCGACGCGGAGGCGCTCGGCCGGCTGGTCCGGCTCACCGAGGACGAGCGCCGCGGCCTGGCGCTGGCCGCCGGCCACAGCCGCGTGGCGGTCACGCCCTACTACGCCTCGCTGATGGACCCGGACCACCCCTCCTGCCCGGTCCGCATGCAGGCGATCCCGGCGCCGGAGGAGACCCTCCTCGCCCCGGGCGACCTCCTCGATCCCATCGGCGAGGAGCCGCACCGCCCGGCCCAGGCGGTGGTCCACAAGTACCCGGACCGCGTCCTCTTCCTCGCCGCCGACCGCTGCGCGGTCTACTGCCGGCACTGCACCCGCCGGCGGATCACGCTCGGGGAGGAGGGCGGGTTCGACCGGGCGGCGGTGGACGAGGGGATCGCCTACGTCCGTGCCCACCCCGAGGTGCGCGACGTGATCGTCTCCGGGGGAGACCCCCTGGTCCTCTCCGACGAGCGGCTGGACGAGCTCCTCGGCCGGCTGCGGGCGGTGCCGCACGTGCAGCTCCTCCGCGTCGCCACCCGCGCGCCGGTCACGAACCCCATGCGAATCACGCCCGCGTTGGCGGCCGCCCTCCGGCGCCACGCCCCGCTCTTCGTCATCACCCACTTCAACCACCCCAAGGAGTGCACGGCCGACGCCCGGGAGGCCTGCGAGCGGCTGGTGGACCACGGCGTCCCGGTGGAGAACCAGACCGTCCTCCTGCGCGGGCTCAACTCCTCCGCCCGGATCCTCATCGACCTCAACCAGCGCCTCCTCACCTTCCGGGTCCGCCCCTACTACCTGCACCAGGGTGACCTGGCCGCCGGGACCGCCCACCTCCGCACCCCACTCCGGCAGGGCATCGCCATCCTCGAGGCGATGCGCGGCCACACGAGCGGGCTCGCCATCCCGCACCTGGCGGTGGACCTCCCCGGCGGCGGCGGGAAGGTGACCCTGCAGCCCGATTACCTGCTGGGCGAGGGCGGCGGCGACGTGCCCGGCCACCTCCTCCGCGACCACCGCGGCGGGCGCCACTTCTACCCGGAGCCGCCCGACGGGGATTGCACCTGCCCCTACGAGGCGGTCTACTACGGCGCCCGCCCCGGCCCGGCGGGCCCGTCCACCCGGGGAGAGGGATGATCGAGAGCGTCGTCGGGAAGCTGGTCGTCTTCACCACCGCGGTGATCGGCGCGATGGGGTACGGCGGCGTGGTCCTGCTCATGGGGATCGAGAGCGCCTGCATCCCGCTCCCTTCCGAGATCATCATGCCGCTCGCCGGCTACCTCGTGTACCAGGGCCACTTCACCCTGCAGGGCGCGGCGCTGGCCGGGGCGGTGGGCTGCGTGGCCGGCTCGATCCCCGCCTACTACCTGGGCCAGTACGGGGGGCGGCCGCTCATCGAGCGGTACGGCCGCTGGGTGCTCATCTCACACCGGGAGCTGGACCTCGCCGACCGGCTCTTCCTCCGCTGGGGCCACTGGGTGGTCTTCGCCGGCCGGCTCCTGCCGGTGATCCGGACCTTCATCGCCTTCCCCGCCGGCGTCTCGCGGATGCCCATGGGGAAGTTCGTGGCCTACACCTTCGTCGGCTCCTACCCCTGGTGCCTGGCCCTCGCCTGGGCGGGGGCGAAGCTGGGCGAGGCCTGGCACACCGACCCGCGCTTCAAGGCGATCTACCACCGCTTCGAGCTGGTGATCGTCGTCCTCGTCGTCCTCTTGGTGGCCTGGTTCGTCCGGCACAAGCTCCGCGAGGCGCGCCAGGCCCGCGCGCTGGCGACCGGCGGCGACGAGGCCTGAGCGGTGCTCCCCGGAGCGCGCCGCGCGGTGGCCGTCCTGGCGCTCGCCGCCGCCGGGGCGGCGGGGGCGGAGGAGCGGATCCGGCTCCTGGTCCGCGCCTCGCCCGAGGAGATCCGGGAGCTGCCTCTCGAGGACTACGTGGCGGGGGTGGTCTCCGGCGAGATGCCGGCCAGCTTCCCGCCCGAGGCCCTCAAGGCGCAGGCGGTGGCGGCGCGGAGCTACGCCCTCACCCGGAAGATCGACGCCCAGGTGGCGAACCGGCGCTGGGACATCGCCACCGGCGTGCTCTCCCAGGTCTGGGCCGCCCGGGGGGCGAGCGCCGTGGCACGGGCGGCCACCGCGGCCACCGCCGGCGAGGTGCTGGTGCAGGGGATGGAGCCGGTGGAGGCCTACTTCCACGCCGCCTGCGGCGGGCGGACGGAGAGCGGGATGGCGGCGCTCGGGCGCGACCTCCCCTACCTGGTCTCGGTGCCCTGCGGCTACTGCGACCGCGCCCCCGGCGTCCGCTGGACCGTCACCGTCTCCGCCGCCGACCTCGGGCGGGCCGCCGGGCTGGGCGGGCCGGCCAGCGCCGTCCGGGTGGTGGGCCGGACCGCCACCGGCAGGGCGGACCGGCTCGAGGTGGAGCGGGGCGGGAAGACCGCCAGCGTCGCGGCCGCGGATCTGCGCCAGCGGCTGGGCTTCGACAAGCTCCGCTCCCTCGCCTTCGAGGTGCGCGCCCGGGACGGCGCCTTCGTCTTCTCGGGGACGGGGCTCGGACACGGGGCCGGGCTCTGCCAGTGGGGCGCGGCCGGCATGGCGCGGGAAGGGAAGGGGTACCGGGAGATCCTGGCCCACTACTACCCGGGCGCCACCGTGCTCCGGATGTACTGATGCGCCTCGCGGACTTCGACTACCACCTCCCCGAGGCGCAGGTGGCCCAGGCGCCGGTCACCCCGCGCGACGCCTCGCGCCTCCTCGTGCTCCCGCCCGAGGGTCCCCCGGCGCACCGCCGCTTCGCCGACCTCCCCGAGGTCCTCCGCGCCGGCGATCTCCTGGTCTTCAACGACACCCGGGTGATCCCCGCCCGGCTCCTCGGGAGGAAGCCCTCCGGCGGGCGGGTCGAGCTCCTCCTCTGCGAGCCGCTCGAGGGCGGGCTGGGCCGGCGCTGGCGGGCCCTCGGCCAGGCCTCCAAGCCCATCCGGGCCGGGGCGGTGCTCGAGTTCGACGGCCTCTCGGCCCGCGTCGACGCGGCCGAGGGCGAGGGGTTCTACGCGGTCACGCTCGATCGCGAGGGGGCGGCCCTCGAGGAGGCGCTCGCGCGCGCCGGCCGGATCCCGCTCCCGCCCTACATCCGGCGCGAGCCCTCGGCCGAGGACGCGGAGCGGTACCAGACCATCTGGGCGCGTCGACCCGGCTCCGCGGCCGCCCCGACCGCCGGCCTCCACTTCACCGCGCCGCTCCTCGCCGCCCTCGAGGCCCGCGGGGTGCAGCGCACCGCGGTCACCCTCCACGTCGGCCCGGGCACCTTCCTCCCGGTCCGGGGGGAGGCGCTCGAGGAGCACCGGATGCACGCCGAGCGGTACGCAGTCCCCGACGAGGCCGCGGCGGCGATCGCCCAGGCCCGGGCCCGGGGCGGGCGGGTGGTGGCGGTGGGGACCACCACCGTGCGGACGCTGGAGAGCGCCTGGAGCGCCGGGGAGGTGCGGTCCGGGGAAGGGCGCACGGAGATCTTCATCCGCCCCGGGCACGCGTTCCGGGCGGTCGACGCCCTTGTCACGAACTTCCACCTGCCCCGGTCTACCCTCCTGATCCTGGTGTGCGCCTTTGGGGGGACGGAGCGCGTCCTCTCCGCCTACCGCGAGGCCGTCACGGAGGGGTACCGCTTCTTCAGCTATGGCGATGCGATGGTCGTCATTCCGCGATGAGGAGGTCCAAGAGGGGCATGTCCCTCCGTGGTATAAGAGTCCCGCGTTCGCAGTGGAAGGAGCGGGGGGCGTGCACAGCGTTTCCGTCAACCTCGAGCCCGCCCAGTATCTGGCGGGCTGGCGGCCGGAGACCGGCAACCTCTTCCTGCCGACCCTGTCGGAGTCCCGGGTCGGCGAGGCGGTGGCCGTGCGGGTGGGGATCTACGGGCAGACCATCCGCGCCACCCTCTTCGGGAAGGTGGGGCTCGTCCGGCGGGTCGGCCGGCCGGCGCTCCCGCCGGGCGTCGAGCTGGTGCTCGATCGCGCGAGCCTCCCGGCGGCCGGCTTCCTCGCCACCGCCGCGCGCGGCGAGCCGGTCAGCTTCCGGGAGCGGGCCCCGCGCTACGCGGGCGAGCGGCGCGTCTCGGTGCAGCACGCCGGCGCGACCTTCGAGACGGAGACCCTCAACCTCTCCGAGGGCGGCTGCGCGATCCGCTGGCCGGGCCAGCTGCCGCTGGTCGGCGACGTGGTGTCGCTGCGGCTCGGGACCGGCCTCTTCGCCCCGGTGGCCCGGGCGATCGTCTGCTGGAACCAGCCCGGCGGCGGTGCGGAGCGCAGCGTCGGCCTCCGGCTCGTGGCCGAGGGCCGGGCGGGCCGCGCCTGGCGCGCGCTGGTGGCCGAGGTGGCGCGCTCCGGCGCGCGCGCGGCCTGAGGCCGGGGCCCGCGCTTGACACCCGCGCCGCCCCGGGTGACACCCGGCCGGTGATCCGCTTCTCCCTGCTCGCCACCGACGGCGCCGCCCGCCGCGGCCGGCTCGAGACCGCCCACGGCGTGGTCGAGACCCCGGTCTTCATGCCGGTGGGCACCGCCGCGGCGGTGAAGACCCTCGAGCCGCGCGACCTCGAGGCGCTCGGGGCGCGGATCATCCTCGCCAACACCTACCACCTCTACCTCCGCCCCGGGCACGAGCGGGTGCAGCGGCTCGGCCAGGTCCACCGGTTCATGGCCTGGGAGGGCGCGGTGCTCACCGACTCGGGAGGCTTCCAGGTCTTCAGCCTGGGCGAGCGCGGGGCGGGGCGGGAGCGGGGCGGACCGGGGCTGGTCCAGATCGCGGAGGAGGGGGTCACCTTCCGCAGCCACCTCGACGGCTCGCGCCACCACCTCTCCCCCGAGCGGTCGATCGAGATCCAGGAGGCGCTCGGGGCCGACGTCATCATGGCCTTCGACGAGTGCCCGCCGGCGCTCGCCGACCGCCCCTACCACGAGCTCTCCCTGGCCCGGACCCAGCGCTGGCTGGTCCGCTGCCGGGACGCCTGGCGGGAGCTCGAGGCTCGCCGGGCCGGCCAGGAGGCGGCTGGCCACGCTTGCGCGCTCTTCGGGATCGCCCAGGGCGGCCTCTTCCCCGACCTGCGCGCCCGGGCGATCGAGGAGGCGGCCGCGCTCGACCTGCCCGGCTACGCGCTGGGGGGCTACGCGGTCGGCGAGACGCCGGCGGAGATGTGGGAGGGCGTGGCCCGCGACGCCCCCCGGATGCCCGCCGGGAAGCCCCGCTACCTCATGGGCGTGGGCACGCCCGAGGACCTGCTCGCCGGGATCGCCGCCGGCGTCGACATGTTCGACTGCGTGCTGCCCACCCGGACCGCCCGCAACGGCCTCCTCTTCACCAGCCAGGGCAAGGTGGTGATCCGCAACGCCCGCCACGCGGACGATCCGGGGCCCGCCGATCCGGAGTGCGGCTGCTACACCTGCCGGACCTTCTCTCGCGCCTACCTCCGCCACCTCTTCAAGGCCGGGGAGATCCTGGCCCTGCGGGCGAACACCTTGCACAACCTGCACTTCTACCTGTCGCTCATGGCCGGGGCGCGCCGGGCCGTCGAGGAGGGACGGTTCGAGGCCTTCCGGCGCGAGCGGCTGGCCGCCTGGGCGGCGGCGGACGAGGGGTAGGCCGCCGCCCCACTGCGGCATGGCGACCGCCCTCGCGCCCCGGGGAGGAAAAGGGGTTGCGGCCGGCTCCGAAATCACGCTAGAACACAGCGCTTTTCCGAACATCCCGGTCCGATCTCCCGGAGCATCCATGCACCCCGTCCTGCACGCCTTCCTGTCGCAGACCGCCGAAGGCCCGGCACAGAGCCCCCTCGTCGGCATCCTGCCGTTCGTCCTCATCGCGGTGGTCTTCTACTTCGTCTTCTTCCGCCCCCAGGCGAGGCAGGCGAAGCAGCACCAGTCGTTCGTGGCCGCGCTGAAGAAGGGAGACGAGGTGGTGACGCAGAGCGGGCTCATCGGCACGGTGGTGCTGGTCGAGGACCGCACCGTCACGCTCGACGTGGGCTCGGGGACGAAGGTCCGGGTGGTCAAGGGTCAGGTCGCCGGCCAGTGGAAGCAGCAGGAGTCCCTGCCGGCCAAGGCGGAGGCGAGGAAGTAGATGGAACGGTCCTGGTACTGGCGCGTCGGGCTGATCGTCGCGGTCGCGCTCCTCTCGGTCTACGAGCTCGTCCCGAGCTGGTTCTACTTCAAGCTCCCGCCGGCGGAGCGCAACGGCGACGCCTACGACCGCTCGGTGCCCCACTGGGCGCCGGACGCGAAGCGCCACCTCAACCTGGGGCTCGACCTCCAGGGCGGCATCCACCTCGCCATGGGAGTGGACGTCGACCGGGCGGTGAAGGCCAAGGTGGCGCGGCGGGCGGACGAGATCGCCGACTACCTCAAGTCGAAGAGCGTCCCCTTCACCAGCGCGGGGACGGCGGTGGGCGGGACGCAGGTCGAGATCCAGTCCCCCAGCCCGGGCGAGGTGAAGACCACGGTCCTCGAGGGGCGCGGCTACGCCGACGAGATGTATGCGCCCGGCGGCGCGCCCGACGGCGCGGTCCGCTTCGCCTTCAAGGACCGGGTGATCTCCGACTTCAAGGCCAAGTCGGTCGAGCAGGCCGAGAAGATCATCCGGAACCGGGTGGACGCCTGGGGCGTGAGCGAGCCGGACATCAAGCGCAAGGCGAACAACCAGATCCAGATCCAGCTCCCCGGCTTCAAGGATCCGGAGAAGGCCAAGGAGCTGCTCGGCCGCACCGCCCAGCTCGAGTTCAAGATCACCGACGACGAGAACCCGGCCCTCGATCCGATCCGCAACCAGCTCCCCCAGTGTCCGGGCACCCGCGCCGGCCTGACCCTCCCGCTCCCCGAGGGCGGCTGCTGGACGGGCGAGCCGGTGGAGCTCCCGAGCGGCTCGAGCCGCGTGGTGACGATGGTGGCCGCCAACACCCGGCCCGAGCTGGAGAAGGTCATCCAGGCGAAGCTCCAGCCGCTCATCGACCCGCAGAAGAACGCGGTGGCCATCGGCAAGGTCGACGTCGCGGCGAGCGCGGTCAAGGTCAGCTACTACCGGACCTACCTGCTCCGGGCCAAGACCGAGCTGACCGGCGACTACATCGCCGACGCCCGCGCCGGCATCGACCAGTCGGGCGGCATCTCCCAGGGCCAGCCGCTGGTCCTCTTCAACATGTCGCCCGAGGGCGCCCGGCGGATGGAGAAGCTCACCACCGAGAACATGCGCCGCCGCATGGCGACCGTGCTCGAGGACAACGTGGAGACCGCGCCGTACATCCAGGGGCGGATCTCGAGCTCCGGCCAGATCACCCTCGGCCGGGGTCGCTCGCAGCAGGAGATGTTCGAGGAGGCGAACGACATCGCCCGCGTGCTCAAGGCCGGCGCCCTCCCCGCCCCGGTGACCATCACCGAGGAGCGGACCGTGGGCCCCACCCTCGGGCCCGAGCTGGTGAAGAAGGGCACCTCGGCCGCCCTGGTCGGCCTGGCCCTCGTCCTCCTCTTCATGGTCGCCTACTACCGGGCGAGCGGCCTGATCGCCGACCTGGCCCTGGTCCTCAACGGCCTCCTGGTGCTGGCGATCATGTCGATGATCGGCTCCACCCTCACCCTCCCGGGCATCGCCGGGTTCGTGCTCACCCTGGGGATGGCGGTGGACGCCAACGTGCTCATCAACGAGCGCATCCGGGAGGAGCTGCGGGCGGGCCGGACGGTGAGGCAATCGGTCCAGCAGGGCTACGAGAAGGTGTTCTGGACCATCGTCGACGCGCACGTGACCACCCTGGTCGCCGGGGTGGTGCTGATGCAGTACGGCTCCGGGCCGGTGCGCGGCTTCGCGGTCACCCTGATCATCGGCCTGGTGGCCTCGATGTTCACCTCGATCGTGGTGACCCGCGCGATCATGGAATACTTCACGCGCCACGAGTCGGCGCGCCTGAGCGTCTGATGCAATTCAAGAGCTTCGACATCGTCCCCCACGGCACGAAGATCGACTTCGTGGGGAAGCGCCACATCGCGGTGGTGCTCTCCCTGATCGTGAACCTCGCGGTGATCGTCTGGTCGCTCCCCTTCGTCCACGGGCTCAACCTGGGCGTCGACTTCGCGGGCGGGACCGAGATGGAGATCAAGTTCGGGAAGGCGGTCGATCCCGGGCAGGTCCGCCGGACCGTCGAGGAGCTCGGGTTCAAGGGCGCCTCGGTCCAGACCTACGGGCCGGAGCAGGAGCACAGCTACCTGATCCGCGTGGAGCGGATCACGCTCCTCACCGAGGCCGAGGTGGCCCGGGTGGTCGACGCGGTGAAGGCGAAGTT
Organism: Anaeromyxobacter sp.; assembly: GCA_035498135.1. Lineage (GTDB taxonomy): Bacteria > Myxococcota > Myxococcia > Myxococcales > Anaeromyxobacteraceae > Anaeromyxobacter. The sequence goes on along the minus strand of DATKAL010000011.1, from coordinate 6,269 downwards.
CCCGGTCGACTCCTCCTCCTTCAACCCCGAGATCGGCGACAAGATCGACTTCCAGTTCAAGCAGCCTCCCACCCCGGCCGAGCTGCGCGCCGCGGTGGAGGCCACCGGGGTCAAGGTCCGCGAGGTCCGCGAGGAGCAGGGGCTGGCGGCCGGCTCCCGGTCCTTCGCCGTCATCACGCAGGGGATCCAGGAGAAGGTCGGGACCGGGCTGGTCGCCCACTTCGCCGAGGCCGCGCCGGAGGTGCGGCGGGTGGAGTACGTCGGCCCGGCGGTGGGCCGGGAGCTGCAGGCCCAGGGGTTCAAGGCGATCCTCTACGCCATGGCCCTGATCGTGGTCTACGTCGGCCTGCGCTTCGACTTCCGCTTCTCCCCCGGCGTGATCATCGCCCTCATCCACGACGCGGTCGTCACCCTGGGCTACTTCGCCTTCTCCGGCCGGGAGTTCAACCTCACCTCCATCGCGGTGATCCTGACCGTGGTGGGCTACTCGGTGAACGACACGGTGGTGGTCTACGACCGGATCCGCGAGAACCAGGGCAAGCTCCGGGGCCGGAGCCTGGGCGAGATCGTCAACCTCTCCATCAACGAGGTGCTGGGCCGGACCTTCCTCACCTCCTTCGCCACGGCGCTCTCGCTGGTCGGCCTCCTGATCTTCGGGGTGGGCACGATCTTCGACTTCTCGATGGCGATGATGGTCGGCATCGTCTCCGGCACCTACTCGACCTGGTTCATCGCCGCCCCGATGACCATCTGGCTGGAGGAGCGCGCCGCCCGCAAGAAGGCCGCCGCGGCCGCCGCCCCGGTTCAGCCCGCCCAGGCGCGCACCGCCGGCAAGTAGCCGCCGGGGCGCCGCCCGCCTCCCGAGGGCCCCCCGCGCACCGGCGCGGCGGGGTCCTCGGCGTCTTCCGGGATCGAGGGTCCCGCGAGCGGCGGCGTGCCGCGGGGCGGCAAAGCCCCGCCACGCGGCCCCGGGGAACCCCCGGTCCCCGGGGCATCCTGGACACGAGTACCGTCGCACCCATCGGTTGACGGGGGGACTCACGGTCGGAGCCCGGATCCAAGGTGCCGGACTTGCACCGGTTTCGGCCCGGAAGCGCGAAGCTCCGTTGGCCCGCGGCCTGCACACCCGCCGAGAGGACACGGAGGCGACCTCGACATGAACCTCACCCTCGGCCGACGCGTCGGCCTGCTCCTCGCGGGAGCGCAGGTCTTCATCGCCGTGGTGGCGCTGGCCGGCTTCCTCGCCGGCTCGTCGCTCTCGGCCGTGATCGAGGACTACGGCGGAGACAAGGTCCCCTCGCTGCAGGCGCTCAGCGGCCTGGCGACGGACGTGGCCCAGGCGGCCTCCGACGCGGCCGCGGTGGAGAACCAGTCGCTCGACGAGGCCGGCCACCAGGCCGCCCTCGAGGGGCTGGCCACCCAGGTGAAGTCGGCGATGGCCGAGGCCAAGGACTTCGAGGCGCTCCGGCACCCGCCGGCGGTGGCCGCCGCCTGGGCCAAGACCCGGACGGCGCTCGACGCCTGGGCGGGCAACGTCGCCAGCCTGGACAAGGCCGCCCGCGACCGCGCCGCGGTCTCGGACCGGTTCGCCGAGGCGGCCGCCTTCCAGCACGTGGTCTCCGAGCGCTTCGACCAGATGCGCCGCGACGGCCAGGCCCTCCTCGCTCCGCTCGAGGAGACCGCCCACGCCACCCGCGCCGCCGCCGACGCGCTCCGCACCGAGGCGCTGGCGACCACGCGGGCCACCCACTGGTGGCTGGGCGGGGCCTTCTTCCTCTCCGTCGCGCTCCTCGGGGCGGCGGGCGCCTACCTCTCCCGGAAGACCCGGCGCACCCTGGACACGCTCAAGGACGAGTCGCGGAGGCTGCGGGACGCGGTCCAGGTGGGTCGCCTGGACGAGCGCGCCGAGCCGGCGTCGGTGGACGCCGAGTTCCGCCCGCTGCTCGAGGGGCTGAACGAGACCATGGAGGCCTTCGTCACCCCGATCCGGGCCACCGCCGAGCGCGTGACCCGCATCGGCCGCGGGGACATTCCGCAGCGGATCGCGGAGCCGTACCAGGGCGACTTCAACCTCATCAAGGAGTCCCTCAACGGCTGCATCGACGCGGTCAACGCGATGGTGGCCGACGTCCAGGCGCTCGCCCAGGCCGGGGTGGAGGGACGGCTCGCCGTCCGCGCCGACGCCGCCCGGCACCAGGGCGACTTCCGCAAGATCGTCCAGGGCATGAACGACACCCTCGACGCGGTGACCAAGCCCATCGAGATCGCGGCCCACGCCGTGGGCGAGATCGCCCGGGGCTCCATCCCGCCGAAGATCACCGCCCAGCTGCGCGGCGACTTCGCCCAGATCGCGGAGAACCTGAACCGCTGCATCGACGCGGTGAACCTGCTGGTGGCCGACGCCAACCGCCTCGCCGAGGCCGGCCAGGCCGGCCGGCTCTCCACCCGCGCCGACGCCGACCGCCACCAGGGCGACTTCCGCAAGGTGGTGGAGGGCGTGAACCGGACCCTCGACGCGGTCACCGGCCCCCTGGGCGTGGCCGCCCGCTGCGTGGACGACATCGCCCGGGGCAACGTGCCCGCCCCGATCACCGAGGCGTACCCGGGCGACTTCGCCCGCCTCCGGGACAACCTCAACACCTGCATCGGGGCGGTGAACCGGCTGGTGGCCGACGCCGACAAGCTGGTGCAGGGGGCCCTCTCCGGCCAGCTCGCCACCCGGGCGGACGCCCAGGCCCACCAGGGCGACTTCCGCAAGATCGTCGAGGGCGTGAACCGCACCCTGGACGCGGTGCTCGCCCCGGTGAACGAGGCCTCGGGGGTGCTCCAGCTCCTCGCCCACAAGAACCTGGTGGCGAGGATGAGCGGCGACTACCAGGGTGACCACGCCCGCATCAAGGACTCGGTCAACGCCACCGCCGGCGCGCTCCACGACGCCCTGAGCCAGGTCTCGGTGGCCGTCGAGCAGGTCTCCGGGGCGGCCACGCAGATCGCCGCCTCCTCGCAGGCGGTCGCCTCCGGCGCCTCCGAGCAGGCGTCCAGCCTGCAGGAGACCACCAACTCGATCGAGGTCGTCACCGCCAGCACCAAGCAGGCCGCCGACAGCGCCCAGCAGGCCAACCTCCTCGCCCAGGCGGCCCGCTCGGCCGCGGTGGAGGGGGCGGCCGCCGTCGATCAGATGCAGGGGGCGATGGGCAAGATCCGGGCGAGCGCCGAGGGCACCTCCCAGATCATCAAGGACATCAACGACATCGCCTTCCAGACCAACCTCCTCGCCCTGAACGCGGCCGTCGAGGCCGCCCGGGCGGGCGAGGCCGGCCGCGGCTTCGCCGTGGTGGCCGAGGAGGTCCGCTCGCTCGCCCTCCGCGCCAAGGAGGCGGCGATGAAGACCGAGGACCTCATCCGCCAGTCGGTGAAGGAGGCGGGCGAGGGCGAGGTCAGCTCCCGGCACGTGGCCGGCAAGCTCTCGGAGATCGTGACCGGGGTGGGGAAGGTCTCGGACATCGTCTCCGAGATCGCCGCCGCGGCGAAGGCCCAGTCGGCCGGCATCGACCAGGTGAACCGGGCGGTCGGGGAGATGGACAAGGTCACCCAGCAGAACGCCGCCAGCGCCGAGGAGTCATCCTCGGCGGCGAGCGAGCTCCAGGGCCAGTCCGAGGAGCTCGCCGCCATGATCGCCACCTTCCGCATCGATCGGGCGCTCGGCGCCTCCCGGACGCGCCCCGCCCCCGCCCTCCCGGCCGCCCCCGCCCGGCCTGCGCCCCGGTCGGCGCCCCGGGCCGCGCCGAGGCCCGCCGCGCCGGCGGCCCCTTCGCCGCGCGCCGCCGCGCCCGCCGCCCGCCTCGAGCCGCCCCGCCCGGCCCCGCCGCCGCCGGCGCCGGCGCGGAGCCCGGCCGAGGAGGCCTTCCCCATGGAGGACCCGGATCCCGAGATCCGGGACTTCTAGCCGCCCGCCGCCGAGGAGCCCGTCATGCGCCACGCCCTCACGCTCGCAACGCTGCTCGCCGTCCTCCCCGCCCTGGCCCGCGCCGAGGAGCGGGCCACCACCAAGGACGCGGAGGCGATGGTCCACCAGGCGGTCGCCCTGGTGAAGAAGGAGGGGAAGGAGCGGGCCTTCGCGGTCTTCAACGACCCGAAGGGCCCGTTCGTCTTCCGCGATCTCTACGTGACGGTCTACGGCCTGGACGGCAAGTGCCTCGCGCACGGCGCCAACAAGGCCCGGATCGGCAAGGCCCTCCTCGACGACAAGGACGCCGACGGCAAGCTCTTCGTCCGCGAGCGGATCGAGATCGCGAGGAAGAGCGGCAAGGGCTGGCAGGAGTACAAGTTCCTGAACCCGGTCACGAAGCAGGTCGAGGACAAGGTCGCCTACCTCGAGCTGGTGGACGACGTCATCGTGGTGAGCGGCGCCTACCGCCGCTGACCCCGCGCCGCCGGCCTCCCTCGCCGCCTGTCGGCGGTGACGGCCCCGACGGGCGGCCCCCCGCCGGCCGCCGCGGCCCGCTCCCTGTCAGGCCGCCGTGCTACGCACCGCCCCGTGGCCGGTCCGACCGGGAAGCGGTGGGTGGAGGCGGGGGTCGACGAGGGCCGCGCGGCGGCGATCGCGGCCGCGCTGGGGCTCCATCCGCTCGCCGCCCGGATCCTGGCCGCCCGCGGCCAGGCCGACGCCGCCGCGGCCGAGGCGTTCCTCGCCGCGCGGCTCCAGGACCTGCCCGACCCCTTCTCCATGAAGGGGATGGAGGCGGCCGCCGCCCGGATCGCCCGCGCCGTCGAGGCGGGGGAGCGGATCGCCTGCTACGGCGACTACGACGTCGACGGCGTCACGTCCACGACCCTGCTCTCCGGGTTCCTCCGGGCGGCCGGGGCCGACGTCACCACCTACGTCCCCCACCGGCTGGTCGAGGGGTACGGGCTGAACCGCGAGGCGGTGGCCGGGCTGGCCGCCGGCGGCGTCCGGCTGCTCGTCACCCTGGACTGCGGCATCACCAGCGTGGAGGAGGTCCGGGCGGCGAGCGCGCTGGGCGTGGACACGGTGGTGGTCGACCACCACACCGTGCCGGTGGAGCTGCCGGCGGCGGCCGCCATCCTGAACCCCCACCAGCCCGGCTGCGGCTACCCCTCGAAGGATCTGGCCGCGGTGGGCGTCACCTTCGCCCTGGCGATGGCGCTGCGCCGCCGTCTCCGCGAGCGGGGCTGGTTCGGGGAGCGCCGCGCCGAGCCCAACCTCCGGGAGGCCCTCGACCTGGTGGCCCTGGGCACCGTCGCCGACGTGGTCCCGCTCGCCGGGGCGAACCGGATCCTGGTGCGCTGGGGGCTCGAGGAGCTCTCCCGCGCCCGCCGCCCCGGGGTCCGGGCCCTCAAGCAGGTGGCCGGGATCGCCGAGGGGACGCCGGTGACCGCCGGGCAGGTCGGGTTCCGGCTCGCCCCGCGGATCAACGCCGCCGGGCGGCTCGACGACGCCGGCCGTGGGGTCAGGCTCCTCCTCGCGGAGGACGCCGGGGTGGCCCGCGCCCTGGCGGAGGAGCTGGACCGGGAGAACCAGGCCCGCCAGGAGATCGAGCGCCGGATCCTGGACGAGGCGCTGGCCGACGGGGCGGCGCGGGTCGCGGCCGGCGCGCGCGGACTGGTGCTCGCCCGGGACGGCTGGCACGCCGGGGTGGTGGGGATCGTCGCCTCGCGGGTGGCGGAGCGCTTCCACCGCCCGGCGGTGCTGGTGGCCCTCGAGGACGGGACGGGGAAGGGGAGCGGCCGGTCGATCGAGGGGTTCCACCTGTACGACGCGCTCGCCGCCTGCGCCGGGCACCTGGAGCGCTTCGGCGGCCACCGGCACGCGGCCGGCGTCACCGTGGCGCGGGCGCGGGTGGACGCCTTCCGGGCGGCCTTCGAGGCCGAGGCGGCCGCCCGGATCGCCGACGAGGACCTGGTCCCACGTTGCCGGATCGACGGCTGGGTGCGGGAGGAGGAGCTCACCGAGCGGGCGGCCGAGGACCTGGCCAAGCTCGGGCCCTTCGGCGCCGGCCACCCCGAGCCGGTGTTCGCCCTCCGCGGGGCCGCCGCCCGGGCCCGCGCCGTGGGAGCCGCCGGGGCGCACCTCAAGCTCGCCCTGGGCGGGCTCGACGCCATCGGGTTCGGGATGGGCGACCGGCTCCCGCTCTGCGCGGCCGGCCCGCTCGAGGCCGCCTTCACGGTCGGCTTCGACGAGTGGGACGGCTCCCGTCGCCTGCAGCTCAAGCTCCGCGACGTGCGCCGCTCGGCCTAGACTAGCCGCT
>DATKAL010000010.1:0-3995 GCA_035498135.1 Anaeromyxobacter sp. | reverse complement strand
GGCCTGCTCTCCACCCGCCGGTGCCGCCTCGCCGGGCGTGCCACCCGGAGCCGAGGCGGCCGCCGGGGCTCCTCCCTCGCGGCCGCGGCCGCGGCCGCCGCGGCGCCGCCGACGGCGGCGGCGCCTGCGGCGCTCTCCCTCCTTCGCCTCGCCCTGAGCGCCGGACGCCGGGGCGCCGCCGGGTTCTCCGGCCGCAGCAGCCTCGGACCCCTCCTCCTCGCCCTCCTCGTCGCCCTCGTCGTCCTCGTCGTCTCGGGCGCCGTCGGTGGTGATGGGGATCTCTGCGGCGCCCGGCAGGTCCTCGCGTTCGCCGTCCTCCGGCCGCGGCGGGGTGCTCCGCTCCGCCTGCGGGGCCTCGCCCGTTTCCGCGGTGATGGCCACGATGACCTCGCCCTCGCCCGCCTCGGCGGGCTCCCGGCCGGCCTCGCGCCCGGGCTCCCGCTCCCGGCGGCGCTCGCGCTCCTCGCGGCGCGACAGGCGGGCCGCCTCCTCCTTCTCGGCGGCCTCCGCCGCAGCGCGGAAGAAGCCGTCGTCCACCTCGGGCACGACCACCGGCGCGCAGCCCACCCCGGCGTCCGCCAGGGCCTCGGCGAGCGCCTCGCCGCACAGCAGGAGGACCGGCAGCTGGCCCGCCGCCCCCGCCTCGCCGCGCGCCTCGCGATTGGCCTCGCCGGCCGTGAGCACCATGCCGATCTGCGCGCCGTAATGGCCGAGGTCGCGGCGCAGATCGATGACGTCCCGGCGGGCCGCGTCGGCCCCGCCGCGCATCACGCGGATGGCGTGGCGCACCTCGGAGAGGCCCATGCGCCGGCGGCCGGTGTAGATGACGTGCTCGCGCCCGCGCCTCGCAACCTTGATCTCCCGGAAGCCGGTGCGCTCGAGGAGCTTCACCGCGATGTGCTCGACGGTCGGGCCGTCGCACTCGCGCAGCCGGCGGCGGATCGAGGCGAGCGCCGCGCGGCGGAGGTCGGCGGCGGAGGCGGCACGGGCCGGCGACGGAAGGGCCGCGTGCTCGCCCGGCTCGGGCTGGGCCGAGAGCGACACCGACTCGCCGTCGAGTCCGAAGAGGGCCTTGCGGCCCGAGGACTCACGGCGCCGGTTGTCCTCGTGCAGCGCCGCGCGCAGGGAGCCGGTGTCGCGGACGAACGCGTCGGACATGAGCAGCCGCTCCGCGCCCTGGGCGGCGATCTCCACGAGCGAGAGCGGGCGCCCCGCCCCCGCCAGGATCTCGTAGGCGACCTCGGCCGGCGGCGGGAAGCGGCGGCCCCGGTGCTCCTCCTCCTCCCGGCGGCGCGGCCGCTGTCCCTCGCCCCGGGCCTCGGCGCGCCCGCCCCCCCGCGAGAGGTCGCGGAGCGGGATGGGGTGGCGCTCGCGGCCGCGCAGCGGGAGGTCGTCGGCGGGCGGCTCCACGAGGTTCTCGAGGCCAGCCGGGTCCTCGTCGAGCCCCCACTCGACGAGCCCGAACGTGCCGCTCTGGACGGGGAGGAGGCGCCGCTCCGTTCTCGGTAGGCGTGCATGGGCAGCGAGCTGGTCGGCCATCGTCTCCTCGGGGACCTTCCCGACGTGGTCGAGGAGGTTCTCGCGGATGGCCAGCTCGGTGATCTTGGTGAAGTGGAGGGGCTTGCCTTCGCGCCGCAGGACTTCGAGCGCGGCTTCCGTGAAGGTCATGTGGGGAGTCTCGTGAAAGAGCGGGGTGCCATGCTGCGGCCGCGAGGAGCGGCCAAGTCCCTCTATCTGACGCCGCCCCTCGACGGGCTCGGGGCGACGCCATGCTCGGGACGGACAGCCGGGCTCGCGCGACGCGGCCCGCACCGGTGCCCTCATCTTCGTGCCCACCCCTCCCGCCTGTCAACGTTGAATGCCGGTGATTTCGCGGTGATGCTTCCGTCCCGTGATCCGCATCCGCCCGGGACAGAGCTGGCGGCACGATCCCCGCCTGCACGAGGCCCTCCGCGAGGGCCGCGGGGGGGCTGCCGCGCGCTCGGCCGTGGACGCCCTGGCGGTCGAGGTGGACGGGTTCGACATTGCGGGCGGCCGCGCCGAGGGTGAGCTCCTCCCCGGCCTGGAGTCGCTGCTTCGCGCGGTCGCGAGGCTCGTCTCGGGAGCCCCGGTCGCTACCGTGGCCTTCCGCGACGGCGGCCTCGAGCTCGTGCTCCGCCGGCGGGGCTCGAGCGCCCTCCTCACCGTGGTCGAGCCCTCCCCGCCCTCGCGGGTGCTTGCCCGCGACGTCGAGGTGGACCTCGACGGCCTCGCCGCCGCGGCCCTGGAGGCCTCGGCGGACCTCCTGCGCGACCTCGCGGCCCTGACGCCCGCGGGAGGCCCCTCCCCGCGGATCCCCGAGGTGAGGAGCCTGCGCGCGGCGGCGAGGGACCTCAGGCGCACCGAGGCGGCGCCCCCCGCGCCGCCCGCGGGGGAGCCGCCGCCCTCCACCGCAGCCGTCGCGAGCGCGCCTCCGGGCGCCCCCGCCTGCCGGATCGGCCTGCACGACGACGAGGGCGTCCTCCTCGCCTACGAGGGCGGCCTTCCCGACGTGGGGTCGCTGCTCGTGCCGGGCGCCCCCGAGATCCTCGCGGCGGACGGCACGCGCCTCGCCGCCTGGACCGGCATGCCGTTCCTGGCGCTTCGCGACCTCGGGGCGGCGTCGTCCCACGTGCTCGCCGCCCTGAGGGGTCGCGAAGCCACCGCCCGCCTCGCCCTCCCGCGCGGCTCGGGCACGCCCGAGATTCTCCTCGACCTCGCGGCGGGCACCGCCCGGCTGCCCGGGGCGCTCCCCTCGCCCTGCCCCGCGCTCTCGCTCGTCCGCGCGATCGCCGAGGCGGCGACCTCCTTCGCCCGGCTGGCCCGCCGGAGGAACCCGCGCCAGGGGGAAAACGGCCATCTCGCCGAGCTCGAGTCCTCGGCCGCCGATCGCCTCGCCCAGGCCGACGAGCTCCACCGCGGCGACGTCGCCGCGGAGGCGTCCAGGGAACCGGCATCGCTTCACCCTCCGGCCAGTCCCGGGACCGGGAGGCGCCTCGGGCCCGGGCGGCTTCGCCGCCTCTCCTTCCGTCGGACGTTCCGGGCCGAGGTGGGCCCTCCAGCCGGCGCCGGGCTCCTGCCTGCGGGGGGCCTCACCGTCATCGCCGGGGCGTCGGCCATCGTGGCGGTGGAGCGCGCTACCGGCGCCGTCCGGTGGTCCGCGCCGGGCGTCGAGGCGGCGTGGCTCGTCCCCGGCGGAGCCGTGGTCGCCCGCCGGGGCTCGCTCGCCTTCCACGAGCTCGCTTCGGGAGCCGTTCGCTGGTCCGTTCCGGCGGAGCAGGCCGCCCCGGCCAGCGTGCTCGCGCCCGCGGGAGGCCTCCTCGTCTCGGTCGAGGCCGGGACGCTGCGCGGGCTCGACCCGTCGAGCGGGGAGCAGCGCTGGCGGTTCGCGCCTCCGGGGGCGAGCCGCCTCCACGCGGTCGCGGCCGGCGAGCGGGTGGTGGCGGGCGCCGACACCGGGTTCGTCTACGGCATCGAGGGGTCGGGCAGGACCGCGTTCCGGGTCCTCGGCCCCGGCCCCGTCGTCCGCCCCGCCTCGGCCGGCCGGGGCGCCTGCCTCCTCACCTGCGCGGTCGACCCCGGCGCGGCGCTGCTCGCCCTGGACGCCGCCACGGGCCGCCGCCGCTGGGAGGCACCCCTCGACTTCGTGCCCACCTCGGGCCCCGTGGCCTGGGGCCGGCGCCACGCCCTCGCGGGGGGCCTGGCCGGGGACGCGATGGTCACTGCGCTCTCCGCCGAGGGAGCGCCGGTGTGGCTCGTCTCCCCACCGCTCTCCGGCGCGCCCACGCTCGCGGCGGCCGGAGCGCTCCTCGTCGCGCGCGGACCCGACGGCGCGCTCGTCGCGCTGGGCCGCGACGGCTCGGTCCGCTGGTCCCGGGCCGCCGCTCCCGGGGCCCATCCCCCGGCGACACTGGCACCCGCGGTGGTGCGAGGCACCGTGCTCGCCGCCGGCGAGGGGCTCGTCGCGCTCGACGCCC
>DATKAL010000009.1:0-4110 GCA_035498135.1 Anaeromyxobacter sp. | reverse complement strand
TCGCCAGGACGGTGGACGTCGGGGTGCGGATCAACACGCTCGACCCGGAGGCCGCCACGCCCTGGCACTCCCACACCGTGGTGGCGGACGACGTCTTCTGCCTCGAGGACCCGGTGTCGATCGAGCTGCGCGGGCCCGACGAGCGCGTCGAGCTCGCGCCCGGACAGCGGCAGCGGATCGCGCCGGGGCGCATCCACCGGGTGGTGAACCGCGCCGGGCACCAGACCCGCTACCTGCTGGTCCAGGCCGGCCCCTACGACTTCAACGAGGCATGCGGGCCGGGACGGTAGCGATCGCCCGCGCCAGGGCGCGCCCGAGCTCGGCGGTCCGGTAGGGCTTCTGGACGAAGGCCGCCGCCCCCTCGTCGAGCAGCTCCTGGGCGCGGCCGTTCCGGGCGAAGCCGGAGCTCACCACCACCGGCAGGTCCGGGTGGAGCGCCCGCAGCCGGCGGAAGCACTCCCGGCCGTCCATCCCGGGCATCGCCAGGTCGAGGACCACCGCCGCGGGCGGCGCGCCGCGCGCCGCCACCCGGTCGAGCGCCTCCTGCCCGCTCCCCGCCAGCTCCGGCTCGTAGCCCATGCGCTCGAGCATCCTCCCCGCCGCCCGCCGCACCAGCTCCTCGTCGTCCACCACCAGCACCCGGCCGTGGCCGCGGGGCGCCTCCGCCGCCGCCGGGGCCGCCGCCCTCGCCGGGGCCTCGAGCGCCGGCAGGTAGACGATGAACCGCGAGCCGACCCCCTCCTCGCTGTAGACCCGCACCGCCCCCCGGTGGTCGCGCACGATCCCGTAGACCGTCGCCAGGCCGAGGCCGGAGCCGCGCCCGTCCGCCTTGGTGGTGAAGAAGGGCTCGAAGATCCGGTCGAGGCGGTCGGAGGGGATCCCCACTCCGGTGTCGGTGACGGAGAGGACCAGGTAGCGCCCGGGCGCCAGCCCCCGGTCCTCGGCGGCCTCGTCCAGGTCCTGCAGGTCGGTCTCGAGGGTGAGCGTCCCACCCGCGGCCATGGCATCCCGCGCGTTCACCGCCAGGTTCAGGATCACCTGCTGGAGCTGGCCCGGGTCGCCGCGGACGTGGTGGAGCGGGGCGTGGAGCAGGAGCTCGAGCCGGATCGCCTTGTCGAAGGTCCGGCCGAGGAGCGCGGCCACCTCGCGGACCAGGGCGTGGAGGTCGACCTCGTCCTGCCGCCGGTGCCCGACCCGGGCGAAGGCGAGCAGCTGGCGGGTCAGCTCCGAGGCGCGCTGCGCCGCCTGGGAGATGGTGGCGGCCGCCTCCTCGGCGACGCTCCCCGGCGCGGCCCCCTCCGCCACCAGGTCCGCGTAGCCGAGGATCCCCACCAGCAGGTTGTTGAAGTCGTGGGCGATGCCGCCGGCGAGGAGCCCGACCGCCTCGAGCTTCTGGGACTGGCGCTGGGCCTCCTCCGCCCGGCGCTGCTCCCGGTGGGCGACCTCCAGCTCGTCGGTCCGGGCCGCCACCTCGCGCCGCAGGGTCTCGGGCAGGCTCGTGATCCGGTAGGCGAGCACGCCGGCGAGCAGGGCGATCAGGCCCGCCGCCAGGTAGAGGGCGGGCGCCGTGCCCGCCCGCCAGCCGCCGCGCGGCGCGACGGCGAGGGTCCAGGTCTGATCCATCAGCTCGACCGGGACCACGGCCGCGTCGCGGAGGGCCTTGCCGTCCTGCAGCGAGCCGGCGAGCCACTCCGGGTCGGCGCCGGGGCGGAGGCGCCCCAGCTCCCAGTCGTAGCCGGCCGCGACCAGGCTGGGGATCCGGCTCTTCTCCAGGAGGCCGTTCACCCGGACGATGGCGCTCGACAGCCCCAGGTACCGCTCCGCGCCGTCCTCGCGGGCCAGCACCGGCACGCGGATGGCGAGCGCCCTCCCGCCCTGGATCAGCTCGAACGGCCCGTAGAGCGAGGGCCGGCGGGTCTCCATGACCCGCCGGATGGCGGCGGCGTGCAGGGGGTGGTGGAGGAGGTCGAGCCCGCGCGCCGGCTCGTTCCCGGCCATCGGCCACATCCGCTCGATCACGTTGTCCGGGGCGAGCTGGAGGTGGGCGGTCCCGCCGTTCAGCGCCAGCAGGCGCTCCGCCACCCCGTCGAGCTCCCGGTCGCTGGCCTGCTCCGCGGCCAGGGCGGCCATGGCCGAGGCCGCGGCGAGGGAGCCCTCGATCTCGCGCTCCAGGGCGAAGGCCGAGCCCCGCGCCAGGTCCAGGCCGCCCTGCCGGTGCTCCTGGACGTCGAGCCGGGCGAGGTGGCCCGCGAGGAGCGCGCCGAGGAGCAGCGCGCCCGAAGAGACCGCGACGGCGATGACCAGCGCACGTCGTTCCATGCCCGGGGTCGAGTATCCCGCCCCGGCGCGGCAAGGCAAGGAGGGGCACCGTCCCTCAGGCCGGGGGGGCCGGGGTCCGCTCCGCCTCGCCTGGACGGGGGACCGCGCGCGCCGCACCGGTGGCCAGCCAGGAGCCGGCCAGGATGAGCACGAACCCGGCCGCGGTCCCGGCGGTGAGCGGCTCGCCGAGGAGCGCCACCCCCGCCGCCACCGCCACCGCCGGGTTCACGTAGGTGATCACGGTGGCGCGCACCGGGCCCACCTCGGCGATGAGCTGGAAGAAGAGGATGAAGGCGATCGCGGTGCAGGCGACGCCCAGCACCACCACCGCGGCGATCGCCGCGGGCGTGGGGAGGAGGGGCGGGAGCTGGGCCAGGCCGAACGGGGCGTAGGCGACGGCGCAGAGGGCGAGCGACACCGCCACCACCTCCAGGCTGGGGAGGTCCGCCAGGCGGCGCGCCACGACCAGCGGGCCGAAGGCGTACCCGACCACCACCAGGGCCATCTCCGCCACCGCCCGGAGGTCGCCGCTCCCCACGTCGAGCCCGAGCAACGCCGCCACGCCCAGGAGCCCGACCCCGAGCCCGGCCAGCCGGCGGGTGCCGAGCGGCTCGTGTCCTCCGCCCAGGCGCGCGAGCGCCGCCCCGACCAGCGGGACCGAGGCGACCAGCAGCCCGGAGAGCGAGCTGGTGAGCCGGCGCTCGGCGTCGGAGAGCAACCACCAAGGGAGCGCGATCTCGACCGCCGTGAAGAGGAGCAGGGGGCGCCAGCGCGGCAGGAGCGCCCGGACGTTCCCTCCCCGGAGGGCGAAGGGGGCGAGCAGGGCGGCGCCGATCGTGGTGCGGAGGAAGACCAGGCTGGCCGGGGTGAGCTCCCGCACCGCCACGCGGATGAGGAGGTACGGGATGCCCCAGATCACGCTCAGGGCGGCGAACAGGATCCAGCCTCGGCGGGTCACCGCGAGCGACCTCCTGGCGCGGGAGGGGGGGGAAACGGCCGCGGAATGATGGGGGCGAGCGCCCCGCGAGGCAAGCGCCTTCAGCCGGCCCGCCGGCCGGCCAGGGCGCCGGGGGCGACGCCGAAGGCGATCGCGCCCGGCGCGAAGCGGAACTCGACGTAGGGGAGCTCGCCCTCCGGGAGGTGCCAGACCGCCCGGCCGCCGGTGGGGAGCGGGCGGCCGTCCAGCACCTGCCAGCCGTCCACCGGGGTGGTCCAGCGGGCCCGCACCAGGGGCTGGCCGGGCTGGAACGGGTTCCTGGTGAAGCGGTCGGTGGTCTCGAAGTCGAGCGGCGCCCCGCGGGCGTCGAGGTGGACCCGGGCCTTCACCGCCGTGCCCCGGTCCTCGAGCCGGAGGTCGAAGGTCCGGTCGTCCACGCTCGCGAAGCTCACCCCGGGTGCGAGGAGCATCGCGGGGGCGAACAGCACGGCGTCGTTCAGGTAGGTGACCAGCTCGCTCGCGTCGTACTCGGGGCCGCGCCCGTCCACCACGGTGAAGAGATCGAGGGGGCGGATCACCAGCCGGCCGGCGCCCCGGAAGTAGAGGTCCCGCCCGTACATCGGGACCCCGGCCAGGCGGAGGCGCATGTGGAAGAGCCGGGCCACGTCCGGCGCGCTCGTGTACTGCCAGGCCTCGCAGGCGATCCAGCCGCGGCGGAGGTCGGGGCGGAAGCGGCCGCGGACGTGGAGCAGGAAGGAGGTGTCCCGGGGCCGGCCGACCACGCCCATGAAGGCGAGGTAGCGCCGGGCGGCGACCGGGAGCGGGGCGAGGTCCGCCTCGGTGACCGCCGGGCC
>DATKAL010000008.1:0-3057 GCA_035498135.1 Anaeromyxobacter sp. | reverse complement strand
CGGCGGACCAGGGCGGCCGGGGCCCTCGGCCGGAGCCCGAGCGCCGCCCCGCCCAGGGTCCCGGAGACGAGGAGCAGGTCGCCCTCCCGCGCCCCGCCGCGGGTGAGGGCCCGGCCCCGGGCGACCGCCCCGAGCACGGTCACGGTGATCGATCGCTCCGCCGCCCGGGTGACGTTCCCGCCGGCGACGGCCAGCCCGTGGGCCCGGGCGCAGGCCCCGAGCCCGCGCGCCAGCCCGGCCAGCCAGGGGGCGGGCGTACCGCGGGGGACGGCCAGGGCCACGAGCGCCCAGAGGGGCCGAGCGCCCATCGCCGCCAGGTCGGAGAGGTTCACCGCCAGGGCCTTCCAGCCCACCTCCGCGGGCGTGAAGCGCCGGTCGAAGTGGACCCCTTCCACGACCGCGTCCACGGTGGCCACCAGGTCCTCGCCGGGCGGCGGCCGGAGGACGGCGGCGTCGTCGCCCACCCCGAGCGCCAGCCCCTCGCCCCGGAGCGGCAGCGCGGCGGTGAACGCGGAGATGAGCTCGAACTCGCCCGGGGGCGGGCGGGCGGGGCGACGGCCGGGCATGGGGTGCTACTCGCCCACCGCCGGCACGGGCCCGGTGGGCGTGAGGGCCGGCGCGGAGGGGGGGCGGATGGGGAGGGTCAGGGTGAAGACCGAGCCGGTCCCGATCGTGGAGCGGACCGTCACCGACCCTCCGTGGGCCTCGGCGAAGCTCCGCACGATCGCCAGCCCCAGCCCGGCGCCGCCGTACTCGCGGGTGGAGGAGCCGTCCACCTGGTAGAAGACGTCGAAGACCTTGTCGAGGTGCTCGGCGGCGATGCCGATCCCGGTGTCGGTCACGTGCAGGGCGAGCCGCTCGCCCGGGAGGGCCTCGCCGCGGACGGTGACGTTCCCCCCCGCGGGCGTGAACTTGACCGCGTTGGAGCAGAGGTTCACCAGGCACTGGCGGAGCTTGTCCCGGTCGGCCATCAGCCGGGGCAGGGTCCCGGGCTCGCAGCCCACCTTGAGCCCCTTCTTGCGGGCCAGGGGGAGCAGGGTGGCGACCGCGTCCCGCATGAGCTGGGAGGGATCGACCTCGGAGAGCACGAGGCGCACCCGCCCGGCCTCGATCTTGGAGATGTCGAGGATCGAGGTGATGAGCTGGAGGAGGTTCTCCCCCTTCTCCATGATGATGCCGAGGTACTCGCGCTGCTCGGCGGTGAGCGGGCCGCCCAGCCCCTCGAGCATCATCTCCGAGTAGCCGATCACGCTGGTGAGCGGCGTGCGGAGCTCGTGGCTCATGGTGGCGAGGAAGTTCGACTTGAGCCGGTCGAGCTCCTTGAGCTTCGAGTAGCTGTCCTCGAGCTTCAGGTTCTTGTCGGAGAGCTCGCGGAAGCTCTCCTGGACCGCCTCGATGTGGAGCTTGGCGGCGATCAGGTTCTTGTGGCCGGTGAAGACCATCACGTCGAGGAGATCCATGAAGTGCCGGAGGATCTTCTCGGCGGTGGCCATGGGCACGCGCCGGATCTTGGAGAGGTAGCCGCGGGCCAGGGTGGCGTCGAAGTCGGAGGCGATCTCGAGGAGGGTGGCCGGCAGGTCGCCGAGGTCCTCGGGGACGAAGGGGCCGAAGACCACCCGCCCCATCACGTCGCCCTCGTAAAGGATGGGCTGGACCACGTAGCGGCAGCCGGAGAAGCACTGGAAGGTGGTGGGGGCGGGCTCCTCGCCCACCGGATCGGCCTTCACCCGCCCGACCGTCTCCATGCAGCGCTCGCGCCCCACCGCCTTCGACCAGATGTAGCCGCAGAAATCGGCGTTCCCCACCTTCACGTCGACGATCTTGTTCCCCTCCTCGTCGAACACCTTGAGCCCGACCCGGTAGAGCTCGGCGAAGGACTGGCAGACCTCGGCGAACGACCGGAGGTCGAGCAGGTCGGGCAGCGGCGCCCGCTGGTTCAGGAAGGAGGGCGACAGGCTCATCGCGGCGCCGCCCCCGGTCCGTCGAGCCTGGTCCCGCGCAGGTCGACGTGGGAGAAGACGTGGTCCAGGAACTCGCGCTCCGGGATGTGCCACTTCGACTCCAGCCCGAACTGCGAGTCGAGGCTCCGGTAACAGCGCTGGAGGACCATGAACAGGGTCTCGACCACGCCCTCGCCGCGGATCGCCACCGCCGGGACCACCGGCGCCTTCACCACTCCCTGGAGGTCGCCCAGCTCCCCCTCGCTGCGCGCGTCCGGGAGGTCCCGCTTGTTCAGCTGGATGACGATGGGCAGGGTCCGGTAGTCGAGCCCGTTCGCCTCCAGGTTCTGCAGCATGTTGCTCCAGTAGGCGTGGGTGGAGGCCGCCTCGCTCCGCCGGGAGTCGGCCACGAAGGCCACGGCGTCGCTGCCCTGGAGGACGATCCGCCGGGTGGACTCGTGCATCACCTGGCCCGGGACCGTGTAGAGCTTCACCTTCACCTTGACGCCCGAGCGCGTGCGGAAGAACACGGGCATCATGTCGAAGAAGAGGGTCCGGTCGTCCTTGGTGTCGAGGGTCATGAGCCGCCCGCGCACCCGGCCGTCGATCTTCTGGAAGAGCGTCTGGAGGTTGGTGGTCTTACCCGATAGCGCCGGTCCGTAGTAGACGACCTTGACGGCGATCTCGCGGCTCTCTTCGTTGAGATGGGCCATGTCGGGGACGGTCCGGTGGGAGTGTAGCCGCGCCTCGAGCGGCTAATCTACCCGATCCCCGCGGGCGGCGGGCCCCGCCGCCCCGTCCCTGTCCCGCGATACCCACATTTCGCTGCAGGCGTCTATGCTCTAGACTCCTGGCGGGGGGAGCGCATCCGGCAAGAATGGACCGATCCGACCCATCCCGTCCCGACGACATCTCCGCTGCCGACCTCGCCGAGCGCCTCCAGTGGCTCCTCCGGCTCCGGTGGCTGATCGTCCCCGTGTTCGTGGCGATCGACCTCGCCGACGACCTGCTCACCGGCCGGCGCGCGCCCTGGACGGTGCTCACGGTGGGGGCGGTCCTCCTCGCGGCCAACGGGGTGTACGCGGTCCTCCTCCGCCGGGAGCACGCCCTCGCCCCC
>DATKAL010000007.1:0-5474 GCA_035498135.1 Anaeromyxobacter sp. | reverse complement strand
GCGCTAGACGAGCGGTCGGATGAGCCAGCACGCGGGCGCGGCGCCGCCGCCCCCGCCCAGGTGACCGGTGCCGGAGCCGAAGGGACCCTCGCCCACCGTGGACGTCGTGATCCTCGCTTCCGGGGACCGCGTGGTCCTGGTGCGCCGGCGTTACCCGCCGCCCGGCTGGGCGCTCCCGGGCGGGTTCGTCGAGGTGGGCGAGACGGTCGAGGAGGCGGCGGTGCGCGAGGCGCGCGAGGAGACCGGGCTCGAGGTGCGCCTCGAGGAGCTGCTCGCCGTCTACTCCGATCCGGCCCGCGATCCCCGCCGGCACACGCTGTCGGCGGTCTTCCTCGGCCGGGCCGGGGGCGAGCCGCGGGGAGCGGACGACGCCGCCGAGGCGCGGGCCTTCCCCTGGACCGCGCTCCCCGAGCCGCTCGCCTTCGACCACGCCCAGATCCTGGCCGACGCCCGCCGCTTCCTCCTCACCGGGGCCCGGCGCCGGCCATGACCCCGCTCTCCCCGCTCGACCGGGCCGCCCTGCTCGGCCTCGCCCGCCGGGCCATCCTGGCCCACCTCGGCGTGGCGCCGCCCCCGGAGCTCCCGGAGACCGGCGCCCTGGCCGAGCCCCGCGGCGCCTTCGTCACGGTGCGGGTGGCGGGCGAGCTCCGCGGCTGCATCGGGAACTTCCGGCCGGGGGGCTCGCTCGCCCGGACGGTGGCCGCCGTGGCGGTCTCGGCCGCCCACGAGGACCCGCGCTTCCGCCCCCTCGGCGCGGGCGAGGTGGGGGCGCTGCAGGTCTCGATCTCCGCGCTCGGGCCGTCGCGACGGCTCGCCGACCCGCGCGCCGTCCGGATCGGCACCGACGGCCTGATCGTGAAGCAGGGCTGGCACCGCGGCGCCCTCCTCCCGCACGTCGCGGTCGAGCACGGCTGGGACGCCGAGACCTTCCTGCGCCACGCCTGCCTGAAGGCGAGCCTCCCCGCCAGCGCCTGGGAAGAGCCCGGGACCGAGGTGGAGGCGTTCGAGGCCGACGAGTTCGGCGAGGAGCCCGCCCCGTGAGCACCGCCGTCGCCGTCCTGGCCGCGATCGTCGCGGTCTCGCTCCTCATCGTCCTGCACGAGGCCGGCCACTACCTGGCCGCCCGCCGCTTCGGGATGCGGGTGGAGCGGTTCAGCGTCGGCTTCGGGCCGGTGGTGCTCGCCTTCCGCCGCGGCGGCACCGAGTTCGCGATCTCCGCCCTGCCCTTCGGCGGCTACGTGCGGATCGCCGGGATGGCGCCGGGCGAGGAGATCGACCCGGCCGATCGGGGCGCCTACGCCAACCACGCGGCCTGGCGGCGGTTCGCGGTGATCCTCGCCGGCCCGGCCATGAACTACCTCACCGCGGTGGCGATCGCCGCCGGGCTCCTCGCCTCGGCGGGCCTGCCCACCGCCGACCCCTCCGCCACGGTGGGCACCCTGGTCCCGGGGATGCCGGCGGAGAAGGCCGGCCTGCTCCCCGGCGACCGGATCCTCTCCGTCGCCGGGACGCCGGTGGATGGCTGGCTCGCGCTCGTGGGCCAGCTGCAGCGCCACCCGGGCGAGGAGATCGCCCTCGAGGTGGAGCGGGGCGGCGCGCGGACGGCGCTCCGGATCACCCCCGAGGACGTGAAGGGGGTGGGCCGGGTCGGCTTCCACCAGCACGAGCTGGTCGTCCGGCGCGGGCCGGCCGGGGCGATCGTGGAGGCGGTGGCGCGCACCAACGCCCAGGCGGCCGCCCAGCTCCGCGCCTTCGCCCAGGTCTTCACCGGACGGCAGAAGGCGGAGCTCTCCGGGCCGGTGGGGATCGCCCAGGAGCTGGTGCGCGGGGCGCGGGACGGCCTCCCGCCCTTCCTCACCCTGGTCTGGACCGTCTCGGTGGTGCTCGCGATCCTGAACCTCTTCCCCGTCCCCGCCCTCGACGGCGGCCGGCTGGTCTTCCTCGGTTACGAGATCGTCACCCGCCGGCGGGTGAACGCCCGGGTGGAGAACGCCCTGCACCTGGTCGGTTTCCTCGCGCTGGTCGGGTTGATCCTGGCGGTGACCGTCTTCGGGGACCTGGCCCGGCTCCGCGGACGGTGAGGGGCCGGCCGGGCGCCCTTGCACCCCCCGGGCGCGGGCGCGATACTCGGCCGGGAAGTGGGGGAGGCCATGTCCATCTACCGGTGCGCGGGCTGCGGAGCCCTGAACCGCATGCCTTTTGCAGGCCCGGGGCCGCAGGCGTGCTCCCGCTGCCGCCGGCTGATCGACACCACCGGCCGCGTGCAGCGGGTGGACGCCACCGCCCTGGTCTCGGCGATCCGCGCCTCCCCGGCGCCGGTGCTGGTCGACTTCGAGGGGCGCGAGGCGGACGCGCCCGGGGTGGATGGGCTGGCCCGGGCGCGGGCCGGCGAGCTCCTCGTGCTGCGGGTCGATCCAGGCGAGGAGCCGGCCGCCGCCCACGCCTTCGGCATCGAGGGGGTGCCGACGCTGGTGCTCTTCCGCGAGGGGACCGAGGTCGCCCGCCGCCGCGATCTCAGCGCGTCGGCGGAGCTCGCCGCCTGGGTGGCCGGCGCCGCCCCGGAGGCGGCGGAGCGCCCCTGATCGGCGGCGGGACGCCCCCCTCGGCTAGAATCGGTCCGATGAGCATCCACGTCCTCTACTTCGCCGGCGCCCGCGAGGCCGCAGGAGCCGCCGAGGAGATCCTCGCCGCAGTCCCGGCCACCGTGGGAGCGCTGCGCGGCGCCCTGCTCGCCGCGCACCCCGGCCTGGCGCGCGTCCTCCCCCGCTGCCGGATCGCGGTGGACCAGGAGTTCGCCGACGACGCGGCTCCGCTCCGCGACGGGGCGGAGGTGGCGGTCGTCCCGCCGGTGGCGGGGGGCGGGCCGCTCTTCGCCGTGGTCGATCGCCCGCTCGCCCTCGCCCAGGTGGTCGAGGCGGTGGCGCGCCCGGGCCTCGGGGCGGTGGTGACCTTCACCGGCACGGTCCGCTCCAGCACCCGGGGCCGGGGGGTGCTCCGCCTCGAGTACGAGGCCTATCGGGGGATGGCCGAGCGCAAGCTGGCGCAGATCGGGGCCGAGGTGGGCGCCTCCCACGGCGCGGACGTGGCCATCGTGCACCGCGTCGGAGTGCTCGCCCCCGGCGAGGCGGCGGTGGTGATCGCCTGCGCCGCCGCCCACCGCACCCCCGCCTTCCGCGCCTGCGAGGCCTGCATCGAGCGGCTCAAGCAGGAGGTCCCGATCTGGAAGCGCGAGGTGTTCGAGGACGGCTCGGAGTGGGTGGGGCTCGGGCCGTGAGCGCCCGTGGTATGGTCGCCGCGGAACGCGGTGCCCGGGACGGGCGAGCGCTGGCGTGAAGGTCCTGATCGCAGACGACGACCGGCTCGTCCGGACCATGGTGGGCGACCTCCTCGCCGCGCTCGGTCACTCCGTGGTGGCGGCCGAGAACGGGCTCGAGGCGGTGGCCCTGGCCAAGCGCGAGCGGCCGGACCTCCTGATCCTCGACTTCCTCATGCCCCGCCTCTCCGGGCTCGACGCGGTGCGCGCCATGCGCGAGGCGGGGGTGACCGCCCCGGCGGTGCTCCTCAGCGCCATCAGCGACCGGAGCGTGCGCGCGGTCGAGGGGGCGGAGGCGGTCGAGGCGGTGATCGAGAAGCCGGTCACCCGGCGGGCGCTGGAGCGGGCGCTCGCGCGCGCGGCGGGGCGATGAGGCTCTTCCGGGCCCTCCTCCTCCTGGTGGTCCTCGCCAGCGCCGCCCCGGCGCTGCTGCTCGGGCTGCTCCTCGCCCGGGCGCGCGGCGGCGTGGACCCGGTCGCCCTGGCGGCGGTCCTCGCCTGCGTGGCCCTGGCGGTCGTCCTCTCCGCGCTGGTGGCCCGCAGCTTCACCCGGCCCATCGCCGAGTGCGTCCGCGGCGCGCTGGAGATCGCCCGCGGCCGCTTCGGGCGCGAGGTGCGGGTGGAGGCGAGGAACGAGCTCGGCGACCTCGCTTACACCTTCAACCACATGAGCCGCGAGCTGGCGAGCTACGACGCCGAGAACCACCGGCTCTTCGCCGCCCTGGAGCGCGGCTACCTCGAGACCATCCGCAGCCTCGCCTCCGCCATCGACGCCAAGGACCCCTACACCCGCGGCCACGCCGACCGGGTGGCGGCCCTGGCGGTCGAGATCGGCCGCGAGCTCGGGCTCGAGCCGGAGGCGCTGCGCGCCGTCGAGTACGCCGGGATCCTCCACGACGTGGGGAAGATCGGGGTCCCCGACTCCATCCTCGCCAAGACCACCCCCCTCTCCGCCGAGGAGATGGAGGCGGTGCGCGGCCATCCCCGCATCGGCGCGGAGATCGTGGCCGGCGTCGAGTTCCTCCGGGCCGCCGCCCCCGCCATCCGCGGCCACCACGAGCGCTGGGACGGCCAGGGCTACCCCGACCGGCTGGCGGGGGAGGCGATCCCGCTCGTCGCCCGGATCGTGAACGCGGCCGACACCTGGGACGCCATCACCTCCGACCGCCCGTACCAGAAGGCCATCGCCTCGGGCGAGGCGGAGGCGATCGTGACGCAGCTCCGGGGCACCCAGCTCGACCCGCGGATCCACGCCGCCCTGGTCGCGGTCCTCCGCCGGCGCGGGGCCCTCCCCGCGACCGCGGAGACCGCCGCCTAGCCCGGGGACGGCGCGCCCATGCCCCGCCTCGCCATCTTCGACCTCGACGGCACGCTGGTGGACTCGGTCGACGACCTGGCCGCCTCGGTCAACCACGCCCTGGCCGCCGTCGGGCTCCCCGCCCGCTCCCGCGAGGAGGTGCGGAGCTTCGTGGGCGAGGGGGCGCGCGTGCTCCTCGAGCGCTCGGTCGCCCCGCACCTCGACCGGCTGGAGCCGGCGCTCGCCGCCTGGACCGCGCACTACGCCGAGCACTGCCTGGACGCCACGCGCCCCTACCCCGGGGTCGCGCCGCTGATCGCGGGGGCCGCCTGCGCGCTGGCGGTCCTCACCAACAAGCCCGGTCCGATGGCGCGCCGGATCCTCGACGGGCTCGGGCTCCTCCCCCGCTTCGCGGCGGTGGTGGGCGGGGGCGAGGTCGCCCGCAAGCCCGATCCGGAGGGCGTCGTGCGGCTCCGGGCGCTGGTGGGGGCGGCGCCGGAGGAGACGCTGTTCGTGGGGGACAGCGCGGTGGACGTCGCCACGGCCCGGGCCGCGGGCGTGCCCATGGTGGCGGTGGCCTGGGGCCTCTCCAGCCGGGCCGCCCTGGAGCGCGCCGGGGCCGAGCGCATCGTGGACCGGGCGGACCAGCTCGCCCCCTTGCTGCGCTGAGCGCGGCACCCCCTCCGGCCCCCGCCGAAAACTCGCCCCTCCCCCGGCGGCGTGCTACCCGGAGCCCATGCTGAGGCTCGCCCTGAAGCTCGTCCTCGCCGGCGCCGCCCTGGCGGCGATCTGGGCCTTCGTGCCCTTCGGCGGCCGCACCCTCTCCGACCGCTGGGCGAGCGCAGGCGGGCCGGAGGAGTTCCTG
>DATKAL010000006.1:0-20681 GCA_035498135.1 Anaeromyxobacter sp. | reverse complement strand
CAGGCCCGCCGTCGCCCCCGGGTGGCCGCGCCGGGCCCCCGCCTGGAGCCAGTGGACCGCCCCCGCGAGATCGCGGGCGCCGCCGCGGCCGTCGCGGAGCATCTCCCCGAGCGTGGCCATCGCCTCGGCGAGCCCCGCCTCGGCAGCGAGCTGGAGGGCCCGGCGGGCGGCGGCGTGATCGCGGGGCGGATCCCGCTCCAGCGACCGGGCCAAGGCCAGGGCGGCGCGTGCCTCGCCGCGACGCGCCCGGGCGCGGAGGACGGCGCGGCGGGCGAGGAGGTCGGCGCGGGCGCTCACGGGGCGATCGTGCCACGCCCGGCCAGGCCCCGCGAGCCGGCGAACGCGGAGCGGGACCGGAGACGAACCGGCCGGCCGGCGCCGCGGAGGGCACCGGCCGGACCCCGGGCTCGCCCGCCGCCTCAGCGGCGCGTCTTGTGATCGACGGCGACCGCGGTCAGCCCGAGCGTCTTCTCGAGCTCGCGCGCCTTGGCCTGGACGAGCCGGGTGTTGCGCGGGCCCATGCGGAGGAGGTGCTTCTCCACCGCCCCGAGGTCCTCGAGCCGGCCGTCCGCGAACAGGTAGACGCCCGCGTTCGCCTCCAGGGCGACCGGGCCGTCCCGGACCGGCGCCGCCTCCAGGCGCCGGAGGGCCCGGGCGGTGACGCGATCGAGCGACGCTCCGGGGTAGCCGAGCGCGCGGTAGGCGGGCTCGAGCACCGGCTTGAGCTCGGTGTAGGCCCTGGCGAAGGCGGCCGCGTCGAGGGTGGCCACCGCGTCCCCGAACGCGTCGTAGCGGGCGTAGGACTCCGGGGCGATCACCAGCCTCCCGCCGTGGGTCGTGGTCGAGAAGGGCTGCGCCGGGACGAGGAAGTCGAGCTGCTTGCGCGGGCTCACCCCCTCGGCGAGGTTGTCGGTCACGATCACCCAGCGGCGGACGACGTCGCCGAGCTCCAGCCCCTTGCGGAAGAGCCGGTCCGTGCTGACCGCCAGGAGGAGCTCGCGGATCCGGGCCTCGTCCAGGGCGGGCGCCGGTCCGCTCGGGGCAACGGGCCCGCCGGGGGCGGCCGCGGCGGCCGGCTCGGACGGGGGCGGAGCGGGAGGCGGCGCCGGCTCCGGTCCGCGCCGCAGCCAGAGCACTCCCAGGGCGCCGAGGATCACCGCGGCGACGCCGATGGCGGCCCACTCCCCCTTCCCCAGCTTCCGGCGCTCCTCGGTCGGCTCCATGCGCTGCCTCCTGGCCCCGGCACCCGTCGAGGCGCCATGTTCACTTAGCGTATCCGCTGGAGGCGCGGGGCTCAACCGTTGCGGCCCGCTCCTCTCGCCGCACCCCCGACCGGGAAACCCACGACCCCGGGAGGCGATTCCGGAGGTCTTCCGCCGCGGCGCGGTCCGGGAGCGGAAGGGCGTCGCGAGAGGCCGCCCCGCAGCCTGCGGCTCGCCGGGCGAAAGGGCGACCCCGATCTTCCTGCTCACGGCGAGCTGCGCGGCGCGCCTGCCAGCCCCCCCCTGGACCCCGGGCGCGCCCGGCCATCACCGCCGGGCACCGCGCCTCCTCCCGGCCTCCGCGGCGGCCAGCGGAGCGTGCCGGAAGCAACCGACCAGGTGGTCGTTCACCATCCCCGAGGCCTGCATGAAGGCGTAGCAGATGGTCGGGCCGACGAAGGCGAAGCCGCGCGCCCGCAGCGCCTTCGACATGGCCCGGCTCTGCTCGGTCTCCGCCGGGACGTCGGCCATGCGCCGCCGGCGGTTCACGACGGGAGCGCCGTCCACGAGCCCCCAGAGCAGCTCACCCAGGCCGCGCCCCTCGTCGGCCAGGGCGAGCACCGCCCGGGCGCTGCCGATCGCCCCCTCGATCTTGGCCCGGTTGCGGACGATCCCCGCGTCCGCCAGGAGCCGGCGGACGTCACGCGCCCCGTAACGGGCGAGCCGGGCCGGATCGAACCCCTCGAACGCCGCCCGGAAGGCCGGGCGCTTGCGGAGGATCGTGATCCAGGAGAGCCCGGCCTGGAAGCCCTCCAAGAGGAGGAGCTCGAAGAGGCGGCGGTCGTCGCGGAGGGGCACTCCCCACTCCTCGTCGTGATAGGCGAGGTACAGGGGATCGGTGCCGGCCCAGGGGCACCGGACGGGCGGGGCGGACATCCCACCCTTGTAACGCGCCCGCGAAGGCGCGTCCGGCCCGGGGCGGCCTCGCGCGAGCGCGAGCCCCGCCGGCGACCGCCCTTCCTTCCCTCCCTCCCCGGAATGCGCTACCACCTCGCGGTGCACCTCGCCGCCTTCGACGCCGCCTTCTGGGCAGGGCTCGCGAGCGTCGTGCTCATCGACATCGCGCTCGCCGGCGACAACGCGGTGGTGATCGCGATGGCGGCCCGGCCGCTGGCCGGGCCGGCGCGGCGCCGGGCGATCGTCCTCGGCGCGGGCGCGGCGGTCGTGCTCCGCGTGCTCCTCACCTTCTTCGTCGCCCAGCTCCTCGGGGTGGCCGGGGTCCGGCTCGGGGGTGGGCTCCTGATCCTCTGGGTGGCGGTGAAGCTGCTCGCCGCCGACGAGGAGGCGGACGCCGGCGGGGCGAGCGCGGTCGGCACGTGGCAGGCGATCCGGCTGATCGTGATCGCCGACCTCTCCATGTCCCTCGACAACATGCTCGCGGTCGGGGGGGCGTCCCACGGCGACCTCCGGCTCCTCGTCCTCGGCCTCGGGCTCTCGATCCCGCTGGTCGTGATCGCGGCCGACCTCCTCGCCCGGGTCATGGCGCGGTTCCCGGTGATCGCCTACGCGGGCGCCGCCATCCTGGGGAAGGTGGGGGCGGAGATGATCGCCACCGACCCCCTGACCGCCGCCCGGCTCCCCCTCGCCCCTGCCGCGCTCCACGCGGTCGAGGCGGTGGCCGCCGGGGCGGTGGTCGCGGCCGGGCTCTCCTGGTCGAGGCTCCGCCGCGGCCGCCGGGCGCGGTAGCGGCCGGCGTGATACACCGGGGGGCGCGCCCGGGACCGGGCGCCCGGAGGTCGCCATGAAGGTCCTCGTCGCCGACGCCTTCCCCGCCGAGCGCCTCGCCGATCTCTCCGCCCTCGGGGTGGAGGTCGATCACCGCCCCGACCTCCCCGTCGGCGAGCTGCCCGCCGCGGCCCGGGAGGCGTCCGTGCTCGTGGTCCGCTCCAAGCAGGTCGCGGCGGCGGTGTTCGAGCAGGCGCCGGCCCTCTCGCTGGTGGTGCGGGCGGGGGCCGGGGTGAACACGATCGACGTCGCCGCCGCCTCGCGCCGCGGCGTGTACGTCGCCAACTGCCCGGGCCAGAACGCGATCGCCGTGGCCGAGCTGGCCATCGGCCTGATCCTCTCCCTCGACCGCCGCATCCCCGACAACGTCGCGCTCCTGCGGGAGGGGCGCTGGGACAAGAAGCGCTTCTCGGAGGCGGAGGGGCTCTTCGGCCGGACGCTGGGCGTGGCGGGCGCGGGCGCGATCGGCCGGGAGGTGATCCGGCGCGCCCAGGCGCTCGGGATGCGGGTCGCCGCCTGGTCGCGCTCCCTCGATGAGGCCGCGGCCCGGGCGCTGGGGGTGGAGCGCGCCGCGAGCCTCGCGGCGCTGGCCCGGGCCTCCGACTTCCTCTCCCTGCACCTGCCCCTCTCCAAGGAGACGCGGGGCGTCGTCTCCCGCGAGGTGCTGGAGGCGCTGCGGCCGGGGGCGGGGCTGGTGAACACGGCCCGCGCGGAGCTCGTCGATCAGGCGGCCCTCCTCGAGCTCGCCACCGCGGGACGCATCCGGGTGGCGACGGACGTGCACGCCGGCGAGCCGGAGAAGGGGAAGGCCGAGTTCCAGAGCCCCCTGGCGCAGCTGCCGGGCGTCTACGGCACCCACCACATCGGCGCGTCCACCGCCCAGGCCCAGGACGCCATCGCCCGCGAAACGGTCCGGATCGTGGCCGCCTTCGCCCGCACCGGGCACGTGCCGAACTGCGTCAACGTGGCCCGGCGAACCCCGGCCCGGGCCCGGCTGGTGGTGCGCCACCTCGACAAGGTGGGCGTGCTCGCCAACGTGCTCGGCCTCATCCGCGAGGCGGGGATCAACGTCGAGGAGGTCCGGAACACGATCTTCGAGCAGGCGCAGGCGGCGAGCTGCGCCATCGACCTCGACGAGCGGCCACCGGACGCGCTCGTCGAGCGGATCCGCGCGCGGAGCGACGAGGTGCTCTTCGTGGGGTGCTTCGACCTGTAGCCGGGAGCAGTCCGGGCACGAGCAGCTCGCGGGGCATCCGGTGGGCCGGCGATGCCATGTCGCGGTGCGGCATCTTGCCTTGGCTTGCGCGGCTGCCGTCGCTTCAGCGCAGCCAGCCCCGCGCTGCGCATTCCGTCGCCGCCCGACTGCATCGCTCCAGGCGTGACCGCCCGCCCCGCCCGCCGCGTCGGCGGATCCGTGGGCGAGTCCGGCGCCTGCCTTCCCGTCTCCGGCCTTCCCCCGGCATGTCCGGCACCGCCCTCGGCCTTCCCCCGGCATGTCCGGCACCGCCCTTCCATGTCCGGCACCGCCCTTTCGGCACCGCCCCTTCCGCCTTTTGCAGTCGCCTTTTCCGCTGCATGTCTGGCAGCTTGCTCTGCGCCATCCGCCAGCACGCCCCTCCCGCGCCCTTGAAATCCCTTTCCAGGGCGCAAGTATCCTGTGACCCTGTGTCACGGTGTCGCAGCCTCGGAGCGGCCCCGCGCATCCTCGGAGCCGGTGAATGGACGAAGTCCTCCTCGAGACCCGCGGGCTGACCAAGGACTTCGCGGGCTTCGTCGCGGTGAAGAGCGTCGACCTCCGGGTCCGGCGGGGCTCGATCCACGCGCTCATCGGGCCGAACGGGGCGGGCAAGACCACCGTCTTCAACCTGCTCACCCGGTTCGTCGAGCCGACCGGCGGGACCATCCGCTTCGGGGACCAGGACGTCACGCGGATGCGCCCGGCCGAGGTGGCGCGACAGGGGATGGTCCGGTCCTTCCAGATGTCCGCCGTCTTCCCGAGCCTCTCGGTCCTCGAGAACGTCCGGATCGCGCTCCAGCGCCGGCTCGGCACCTCCTTCCACTTCTGGCGCCCGGGCCGGACCCTCGAGGTCCTCGACGGGCGCGCCCTCGAGCTCCTCGCGGAGGTCGACCTGGCCGACCACCGGGAGACCCTCGCCGTGGAGCTGCCGTACGGGCGCAAGCGGGCCCTCGAGCTCGCCACCACCCTCGCCCTCGACCCGGTGCTGATGCTCCTCGACGAGCCCACCCAGGGGATGGGCCACGAGGACGTCGGGCGGGTCACGGCCCTCATCCGCAAGGTGGCGGCGAGCCGCACCGTGCTCATGGTGGAGCACAACCTCTCGGTGGTCGCCGACCTGTGCGACCGGATCACCGTGCTCCAGCGCGGCGCGATCCTCTCCGAGGGCACCTACGCCGACGTCTCCCGCGACCCGGCCGTCCTCGAGGCCTACATCGGGGGAACCCCGTGACCAGCGCCTTCGCGCCGAGCCACGAGCTCCTCCGGCTCACCAACCTCCACGCGTTCTACGGCGAGTCGCACGTCCTCCACGGCCTCGACCTGAGCGTCCGGCGCGGCGAGCTGGTGACGCTCCTCGGCCGCAACGGCTCGGGCCGGACCACCACCCTGAGGGCGATCCTCGGCCTGGTCGGGCGCCGCACCGGGTCGATCATGATGAACGGGCGCGAGACCGTCGAGCTCCCGACGCACCGGATCGTTCACCTCGGCATCGGCTACTGCCCCGAGGAGCGCGGCGTCTTCTCCAGCCTGTCGGCCGAGGAGAACCTCCTCCTCCCGCCGCCGGTCTCGAGCGGGGGGATGTCGGTGGAGGAGATCTACGCCATGTTCCCGAACCTGGCCGAGCGCCGCCGGAGCCCGGGGGGCCGCCTCTCCGGCGGCGAGCAGCAGATGCTGGCGCTGGCGCGCATCCTCCGGACCGGCGCCCGGCTGCTCCTCCTCGACGAGATCACCGAGGGGCTCGCGCCGGTGATCGTCCAGGCCCTCGGTCGCGCCGTGGCCCAGCTCAAGGAGCGGGGCTTCACCGTGCTCCTGGTGGAGCAGAACTTCCGCTTCGCCGCTCCCCTCGCCGACCGGCACTACCTGATCGAGCACGGGCGGGTGGTCGACCAGATCCCGAAGGCCGAGCTCCTGGGAAGGATGGACTCGCTGCACCGCTTCCTCGGCGTCTAGCCGCCTTGAAGAAAGGACCGCACATGCCCCGGATACCGCCTCTCCTCGCCTGCGCCGCGCTCCTCCTCGCCGCCGGTCCCGCCCGCTCCGCCGACGCCGTCTCGGACGGCGTGGTGAAGATCGGCGTCCTCACCGACATGACCGGCTTCTACTCCGACCTGGCCGGCCCCGGCTCGGTCCTCGCCGCGCAGATGGCGGTGGCGGACTTCGGGGGGTCGGTCCTCGGCAAGCCCATCGCCCTGATCTCCGCCGACCACCAGAACAAGCCCGACGTCGCCTCCAACACCGCCCGCCGCTGGTTCGACCAGGAGCAGGTGGACGTGATCGTGGACCTGGTGAACAGCGGCACGGCCCAGGCGGTGATGCCTCTGGCCGCGGAGAAGAAGCGGATCACCCTCCTCTCCGGCCCGGCCACCACCAAGTTCACCGGCGAGGCCTGCACCGCCTACAACGTTCACTACACCTACGACAACTGGGCCCTGGCCA
This sequence comes from Anaeromyxobacter sp., assembly GCA_035498135.1. Classification (GTDB taxonomy): domain Bacteria; phylum Myxococcota; class Myxococcia; order Myxococcales; family Anaeromyxobacteraceae; genus Anaeromyxobacter. The sequence goes on along the minus strand of DATKAL010000006.1, from coordinate 14,021 downwards.
ACGGCACCGGCCGCGAGGTGGTGAAGGACGGCGGCGACACCTGGTTCTTCATCACCGCCGACTACGTCTTCGGGAAGTCGCTCGAGGAGGACACGAGCAAGGTGGTGAAGGCCGCGGGCGGGAAGGTGCTCGGCTCGGCCCGCCACCCACAGAGCTCCACCGACTTCTCGAGCTACCTGCTCCAGGCGCAGGCCTCCGGCGCCAAGATCATCGGCCTGGCCAACGCCGGCGCCGACACGGTGAACTGCATCAAGCAGGCGAAGGAGTTCGGGATCACCCCCAGGCAGAGCCTCGCCGGGCTCCTGGTCTTCATCTCGGACGTGAACGCGCTCGGCCTGGACACCGCCAAGGGCATGTACCTGACCACCGCCTTCTACTGGGACCTGAACGACGACACGCGCAAGTGGTCGAGGCGGTTCTTCGAGAAGCACGGGAAGATGCCGACCATGGTCCACGCCGGGGTCTACTCGGCGGTCATGCACTACCTGGAGGCGGTGAAGGCGGCGGGCACGGACGCGGCCGATGCGGTGATGGCGAAGATGAAGGCCACCCCGGTGAACGACTTCTTCGCCCGGGGAGGGCACATCGGCCCCGACGGCCTGCACCGCCACGACATGTACCTGGTGCGAGTGAAGACGCCCCAGGAGTCGAAGTACCCCTGGGACTACTACCAGATCGTGAAGACCATCCCGGCCGCCGAGGCGTTCCCCTCGGTCGAGGCCCAGGGTTGCCCGCTGGTGAAGAAGTAGGAGCGGCGCGGCCCGCCCCGCCTCGGGGGCGGGCCGCCCCGTGCCCGCATGACCCAGGCGCTCTTCGGCCAGCTCCTCGTCGGGCTCATCAACGGCTCCTTCTACGCGCTCCTCTCGCTCGGGCTCGCCATCATCTTCGGCCTGCTCGACGTGGTGAACTTCGCCCACGGCGCGCAGTACATGATGGGCGCGTTCGCCGCCTGGATGGGGCTCCAGTACCTCGGGATCGGCTACTGGTGGGCGCTGCTGCTCGCCCCGGCCGCCATGGGCGTCCTCGGCGCGGCGGTGGAGCGGCTGCTGCTCCGCCGGCTGCGAGGGCTCGATCCGCTCTACGGGCTGCTCCTCACCTTCGGCCTCACGCTGATCGCCGAGGGGCTCTTCCACCAGGCCTACGGCAACTCCGGCTACTCCTACCCCGTGCCCGCGGCGCTCCGGGGGGGCGTGAACCTCGGCTTCATGTACCTGCCGCTCTACCGCGCCTGGGTGGTGGCGGTCTCCCTGGTGGTCTGCACCGCCTCCTGGTTCGTGATCGAGCGGACCCGCCTCGGCGCCTACCTGCGGGCCGGCACGGAGAACCCGCGGCTGCTCCAGGCCTTCGGGGTGAACGTCCCCCTCATGTTCACCCTCACCTACGGGTTCGGCGTCGCCCTGGCCGCCTTCACCGGGGTGATGGCGGCGCCGGTCTACCAGGTCACCCCGCTCATGGGCAGCTCGCTCATCATCGTGGTCTTCGCCGTCGTGGTGATCGGGGGGATGGGATCGATCGCCGGGTCGATCGTCACCGGGCTCGGGCTCGGGGTGGTGGAGGGGCTCACCCGTTACCTCTACCCGGAGGCGTCGAGCGTCGTGATCTTCGTGATCATGGCGCTCGTGCTGCTCGTCCGTCCGGCCGGGCTCTTCGGGAGGCAGCGGTGACGGCGCCGGCCACCCGGGACACGCCCTCCGCGGCCGGGCCGGCGGCGGTGGACGGGCCGCGGCTCGCCGGACGGCTCCGTTCGCCGCGGACCTGGGGCTGGGGAGCGCTCGTCCTCCTCGGCCTGGCCGCGCCGTACCTGGTCTACCCGGTCTTCGCCATGAACGTGCTCTGCCTGGCGCTGTTCGCGAGCGCGTTCAACCTGCTCCTCGGCTACGCCGGGCTCCTCTCCTTCGGGCACGCCGCGTTCCTGGGAGCCTCGGCCTACGCGACGGGGGCGGCGGTGAAGCTCGCCGGGCTGCCCCCCGAGCTGGCGGTCCTCTGCGGGACGTCCGTGGCGGCCCTCCTCGGCTGGGTGTTCGGAAGCCTCGCCATCCGCCGCTCCGGGATCTCCTTCGCCATGATCACGCTGGGCTTCGCCCAGCTCGTCTACTTCCTCGTCGTGCAGATGGCCTGGACGGGCGGCGAGGACGGGCTGCAGGGGATCTCGCGCGGCCGCGCCCTCGGGATCGTCGACCTCGCCGAGCCGCACCGCATGTACTACTTCGTCTTCGCCGCCTTCCTGGCGGGCTTCTGGCTGATCCACCGGACCATCGACTCTCCGTTCGGCCACGTCCTGCGCGCCATCCGCGAGAACGAGCCGAGGGCGCTGTCGCTCGGGTATGCCGTGGAGAGCTACAAGCTCGTCGCCTTCGTGCTCTCGGCCGCTCTCTCCGGGCTGGCCGGCGCCCTCAAGGCCGTGGTCCTCCAGTTCGCGTCGCTCTCGGACGTCCACTGGCACCGGTCGGGAGAGGTGATCCTGATGACGCTGCTCGGAGGGATGGGGACCCCGCTCGGCCCCTCGGTCGGGGCCCTGCTCGTGGTCAGCCTGGAGAACTACCTGGTGGACGCGGGTTCCTGGGTGACCGTGATCACCGGCGGGGTGTTCGTGCTCTGCGTGCTGGTCTTCCGGAGGGGGATCGTGGGCGAGGTGCGGGCGCTGGTTCGTCGGTCGTTCCTGGGCGTCGCGCGGTGAGGAGCTGCGAGGGGGTGGGTGCCGAAGCGCGAGCGGGGGGCCGGACATCAGCGGAGCACGGCTTGCTCCCGCCTTCCTGATTGCGCCCGGCGCTCGGCGGGTGCATCGCCGGGTGGTGGGGCTTATGAGCATGCGAAGCTCTGCAACGTCGCACGTCCTCACCGGGCGGGAGGTCCACGTGGCTGGTGCACTCGAAGGCCGAACGGCGTTCGTCACCGGGTCGGCCAGCGGGATCGGGCTCGCCATCGCGCGGGCGCTGGCTCAGGCTGGGGCGCGGGTGGCCCTCGCGGACCTCGACGGTGGAGGCGCCGAGCGGGCCGCGGCGAGCCTCGGGCAGGGCGCGCTCGGGCTCCGTTGCGACGTGACGCGCGAGGCCGAGCTGGGAGCCGCCCTCGATGCGGCGGCGTCGGCGTTCGGCGGCCGCCTCGACGTCCTCGTGAACAACGCCGGCCTTCAGCACGTCTCGCCGATCGAGGAGTTCCCGACCGAGCGGTTCGAGCTCCTCCTCAAGGTCATGCTGGTGGCGCCATTCGTGGCGATCAAGCGCGTGTTCCCGGTCATGAAGCGCCAGCGGCGCGGGCGGATCCTCAACATCGCCTCGATCAACGGGCTGGTCGGGTTCGCCGGAAAATCGGCCTACAACAGCGCCAAGCACGGCCTCCTGGGGCTCACCAAGGTCGCTGCGCTCGAAGGGGCGCCGCACGGGGTCACGGTGAACGCCCTCTGCCCGGGCTACGTCGACACGCCGCTCGTGAGGAATCAGCTCGGCGACCTGGCCCGGACCCGCGGCGTTCCGCTCGAGCGCGTGCTCGAGGACGTGATCTACCCTCTGGTCCCGCTCCGTCGCCTGCTCACCGTGGAGGAGATCGCCGCGTACGCTCTGTTCCTGGTGGGGGACCAGGCGGGCGGGATCACCGGCCAGCCGGTGGTGATCGACGGGGGCTACACCGCGCAGTAGGCACCGCGCGGATCGCCGGTCACTGCTGCGACAGCCAGGCTGCCGCGTCTTCCACGCTGCCGAAGGTCTCGAGCGTCGAGGAGAGGAAGGGTCGCACCGCGTGGAAGATGACGCGCTGCAGCGCGGAGAGCCCGACCACGGCGCTCGCTCGGACGTAGGGCCGGACCGCCGCCGAGTACGCCTTGATGTCGTCGGCCGCGCCCACGCCGAACCGAGTCCCCTTGACGATCGTGACGGTCCTCACGCTCGCGGGAGGCCTGAACGACAGGGTCCGGATGACGTCCTTCATGAGCTGACGGTACCCGTCCGGATCGAGCCCGCCGTAGTCGAAGACCAGGATCTCCTTGCCGGCATGCTCGATCGTCCGAATCCGTTCCATGCTTTGCGCTCGGGATGTGGCCTCTGGAGCGGTCCCTCGCTTCGAGCGTACCTCGCGAAGGACGGCGAGTCAGCGGGCATCTCGCCCCACCAGGGTTGTCCCGCCCGTGCATCGGAGGAGCCGGTGGCCGGTACGCCGGCGCCCGTATCGGCCGCTTCCGGACATCCGGAGCACGAACACGGTGCCGAACGTCCCTTCGTTGGTGGGTTCCGGCCCCCAACGGGTACCAACGCGAGCATGCCCAGGACCCTCCCGCCAGGTCGTCGCCCCGGCGCGTCACAACGGATGGCCCCGCCGGTCCACCTCTCGATCGCGATTGAGAAGGACTCGTGGCGGGGGGCCGCGGGGAGCGCGGGGGTCCGGACCGCCCCCGGTCCGGGCCCCCGGCGCTCTTTCTCGTCGCGATCACCTGCATTTTTCCGCGGGCTCGCTAGCATGGGTCCGTGATCGTCGAGGAGCGCGTCCGCACCCTTCTCGCCGCGGGCGACACCCGCGGTGCGGCCACCGAGGCGATCCGCGGCCTCGGCCCCAAGATCCACGGCTACCTCCGCTCGGTGCTGCGCGACGACGCCGACGCCGCCGAGGCCTTCTCCGTCTTCGCCGAGCGGCTCTGGCGCGGGATCGACGGCTTCCGCGGCGAGTCCTCCTTCCGCACCTGGGCCTTCCGCATCGCCTGGAACGCTGCCCTCAACGTCCGCGACGAGGCCTGGCGCCGCCTGGGCCGGCGCTTCGAGAGCGGTGAGGCCTCCCGGCTGGCCGAGGAGGTCCGGACCCAGACCGCCGTGAAGGTCGAGCGCCAGCGCGATGCGCTCGAGATCCTGCGCGCGACCCTCTCGCCCGAGGAGCAGACCCTGCTCGTGCTGCGGATCGATCAGAAGCTCGCCTGGGACGAGATCGCGGCGGTGCTCGTCGCCGACGGCGCGCCCGTGGAGGCGGCCGCGCTCCGGAAGCGCTTCGAGCGGCTGAAGGAGCGGCTCGCCAAGCTCGCCCGCGACCGAGGGCTGGTCGGGTAGCGCCCGGGTCACGAACCGGCCCCCCGCCGGTCTTGGCTCCCGAGGCACGGCCCGCATGGGAGCAGTCGGCATCCTGCATCTCGGCATCCCCGGAACGGGCGCGAGCCCCCGGGCTGCGGCGTGGTCGGACCCGCCCGCGGTCACCAGGCCGAACCCTCAGACCCTCGCCGATCTGGTACAAAGTCTCTTTCCGTTCGGGGAGGAGCGGGTGGAGGAGGCCGGACGGCTTGGCGAGGGGCACGCGCTGCCGGACGGCGACGCCGTTCCGGACGTGTCCGCGCAGCTCTCGGCGCTCCTCGCCCAGCTCGCCCGCACGCCCGAGAGCGACGTCGACGTCTCCGCCGGGTGGACCGCCGGGCTCAAGGCCGGCGACGAGGTCGGCCGGTTCGTGCTGGTCCGCGAGCTGGGGCGCGGCGGCTTCGGCGTGGTCTTCGAGGCCGTCGACCGCGAGCTCGGCCGCGCGGTGGCGTTCAAGGCCATCCGTCCGGGCAGCCGCATCGTGGGTCGGAGCGAGGAGTGGCTCCGCCGGGAGGCCGAGGCGGTGGCCCGCCTCAACCACCCCAACATCGTCACCCTCCACGACTTCGGGCGAGGCCCGTCCGGTCCTTACCTCATCTTCGAGCTGCTCCGGGGCCGCACGCTCGCCGACCGGCTGCGCGACGGCCCGATCCCGCTGCGAGAGGCGATCCGCATCGCCGTGGACGTCGCCCGGGTGCTCGCGCACGCGCACGCCGCGGGCGTGGTGCACCGCGACCTCAAGCCGGGGAACATCTTCCTCGGCGAGGACGGGACCCTGAAGGTGCTCGACTTCGGCCTGGCCTTCCTCTTCGGCCGGGGCGGCCCCGCCAGCGCCGGGACGCCGGCGTACATGGCACCCGAGCAGTGGCGATCCGAGCCGGGGGACGAGCGCACCGATCTCTTCTCCCTGGGGACGCTGCTCCACCAGATGATCTCCGGCGCGGTCCCCTACCGCGTCTCCCGTGACCGGAGCGAGGCCCTCGACCCGGGCCCGCCGCCCGAGCTGCCCCGGGCGCTCGCCCCCGCGCCGGTGCGCCAGCTGGTGTCCCGGATGCTGGAGAAGGAGCCGGCCGGGCGGCCCGCCTCGGCGGGGACGGTCCTGAACGCGCTCCTCGCGGCGCAGCGGCGCCTCGAGCCGATCGCCCGGGTGCCCCGGCGCCTCCTGCTGGCAGGGGCGGCGGCGCTGGCGGCGGCCGCGCTCGGCCTGGGCCTCTGGCTCCGCCAGCACGAGCTGCCCCTCGCGCCGGGGGAGCGGGTGCTGGTGGCGGTGACCGACTTCGACAACGCCACCGGGGACCAGGATCTGGACGGGCTCTCCGGTCTCCTCATCACCTCCCTCGAGCAGTCGCAGCGGGTCCAGGTCCTCACCCGCTCGCGCCTCCTCGGCCTGCTCCGGCAGCTCGGCAAGGGGGGAGCGCCCCGCATCGACGAGGCGATCGGCCGGGAGCTGGCGCGGGCCGCGGGCGCCCGGCTCCTCCTGATCGGCTCCGCCCAGCGGTTCGGCGCGGCCTATGCGCTGGAGCTGAAGGCGCTCGAGCCCTCGGCGGATCGGTACCTGTTCTCGGTGAGCGAGCGCGCCCGGAAGAAGGAGGAGATCCCGGGGGCCCTGGACCGGCTCTCGGTCGACGCCCGCCGGGCCCTGCGGGAGCGGGCGGACGACATCAAGGTGGCGCAGGTCCGGCTCGCCGAGTCGGTGACCGGCAACGTCGAGGCCTACCAGCAGTACTTCGCCGGCGTGGACTGCATGGATCGGCCGAGCCAGGGCGCGAGCTGGATCAGCAACATGCGGTGCGCGCCGTACTTCCGGCAGGCCCTCGCCATCGACCCCACCTTCGCGCTCGCCCACTACCAGCTCGCCTACATGCTCACGATGGAGCAGGGCCCGGTGGCCGAGCGCGACGCGCACATGGCCGCCGCGCTCCGCTCCATCGACCGCGTGCCGACCAAGGAGGCGGGGCTGATCCGCGCCTGGAAGGCCCACCTCGACGGCGACGACGACGCGGCGGCGGCGGAGTACGGCCGGGTGCTGGCCGAGTTCCCGGACGACAAGCTCACCCTCTACCTCGCCGGCGAGCTGCAGTTCCACCGTGGCGAGTACGCCTCGGCGGTCCCTTACCTCGAGAAGGTCCTCGCCCTCGATCCGACGTCGGAGTGGCCGCTCGACTACCTCGTGTCGGCCTACGGCGCGCTCCGCCGCCGCCCGGAGCTCCAGGGGCTGGTGGCGCGGCTCCGGGCCGGCCCGCCCTCCCCCGCCTCCGTCCACGCGGTGGTCCGGGCGCTCGGTTGGCTGGGGGACTGGGAGCAGGCCACCGCCTTCGCTCGCGAGGCGGTGGAGGCCGGCGGCGGCCCGGCCGCGCAGTCGGACCTCGCCGCCGCCCTCTTCGCCGCGGGCGACTACGCTCGCTACGAGGAGGCCGCCCGGCAGCGGGTGGCCGCGGCGCCGGGGGAGTTCAACCCCGTCCTGACCCTCGCGGTCGCGCTCGCGGCGCAGGGGCGGCTCGCGGAGGGGCTCCACCTGCTCGATCAGTTCGCGGCGGGCGCCCCGGCGGCCACCCAGGACGACCTGCAGTTCGGCCGTGCGCTCCTCGTCGCCGGGGGGGGAGACGCGGAGGCGGTGTGGCGGGAGTCCGCCAAGGCGCTCGCGCTGATGCCCGACTCCGTCAACCTGCTCGCCGTCGTGCTGGCGCTGCGTGGCGAGCTGGCACGCGCGACCTCGCTCGAGGCGTCTCTCTCGTATCCGACGTCGAGAGAGGAGCTCAAGGCCCTGGTGGCCTGGCGTGGAGGTGACGCGGCGGGCGCCCTGTCCCGCCTCGCCGCCATCGAGGAGCGCGATCCCTGGCCCAACTGGGGCCTCGTGCCGTCGTACCTGGTGGCCGAGGTCAGCGCGGCCACCGGCGACGCGCGAGGCACGCTGGCCGCGGTTCAGCGCTACCGGTCGCTCTGGCCGCGGGGCGCCTGGCGCGCCTGGGCCGCGCCCCGCGTCACTTACCTCGCCGCCTGGGCGCATTCCCGGCTCGGCGAGACCGAGCTTGCCCGCGCCGAGCTCCGGCTGTTGCTCGACGGCTGGGCTCGCGCCGATCGCAGCCTCCCGCTCCTGCGGGACGCGCGCGCGCTGGCGCCGCAGATCGGGATTGCCGCACGATGAGAGGTGCGATCGCCGTCGTGGCCTTTGGAGCAGTGCGGTAGCTTGGGTACCGGAGCTCAACCCCCACCTGGGAGAACCGATGTCTTCCTGTGGATCCGCCGACGTGAACCTGCAGTTCGTCCGCACCTTCGCCGCTCCGGCGCCGGGATCGGGTGCCGGGGAGGGAAGGGCGGCGGCCGCCGTTCCACCAGAGGGCTGCGACGAGAACTACTGTGAACGTTACGTGAAGGGCCTCCAGCCACACCGCTGCGCGAGGCCATACTGCAAGGCGAGCGGGACCTGGCGCCCGAAGACGCCGGCGACCCCGGCCGCCGGCAAGGAGTGGCGGCAACAGCCAGGCGAGCAGTTCGAGGAGCCGCCGGACCACGCCCCCGCGAGCAAGGCGAAGGCTTCCGCGAAGAAGGCGGTGAAGGCGAAGAAGGCCAAGCGCCCCGCGAGGAAGGCCACGAAGGTGAGGCGCCCGGCGCGCAAGGCCGCGAAGGCGAAGGCCAAGAAGAAGAGGTGATCCTCGCCGTCTCGCACGCCGGCGACGACCACCTGGCCCCCGTCCTCGAGGCGCTCGCTCGCCTCGGGGTCGAGGCCCGCGTCTTCGACGTCGGGGATTTTCCGGCGCGCCTCCGGCTCGCGTTCGCCGCACGGGCGCGGGTGAGCGCCTGGATCCTGGACGGGCCGGATGGACGTGCCCGTGAGCAAGACCTCTCCGCCGTCTGGTGGCGACGGCCGCGCCCCGTTGAGCTCGCCCCGAACTCGACCCCCCACGATCGCGCCCTCGCGCTCCGCCAGGCCAACGCCACCGTGGTCGGGCTGTGGGCGAGCCTGCGCGTGCGCTGGGTGAACGAGCCCTGGGCCGACGACGCCGCCAGTCACAAGCCCCGGCAGCTCGCCGCGGCGGTTCGCGCGGGCCTCCCCGTCCCCCGCACCCTGGTGACGAACGACCCCGATCGCGCCCGCGGCTTCCTGCGCGGGCTGGGCCGGACGCGCGCCGTCTGGAAGGCGCTCCACTGCACGCCGGAGGACTGGTATCCGACCAGGCTCCTCGGGCCGCGGTCCCGGCCCGACCTCGCGTCGCTCCGGGACGCGCCCGCCATCCTCCAGGCCTACGTCCCCGGCATGGACGTCCGCGTCACCGCCGTCGGGGGCCGACTCTTCGCGGCGGAGATCGACGCGCGCCGGACCCGCTCGCCGCACGACTTCCGGCCGGTCTTCGACGAGGCCCGGGTGGCGCGCTGCACGCTCCCCGCCGGCATCGCCCGGAGGCTCAGGGCCCTGCTCGCCGACCTCGGACTCGCCTACGCCGCAGTGGATCTCCGCCGCCGCGAGAACGGCGAGCACGTCTTCCTCGAGGTGAATCCGTCGGGGCAGTTCCGGTTCGTCGAGGAGCGGACCGGGCTTCCGATCACCGGCGCCCTGGCCGAGCTGCTCGCGGGCCGGTGAGCCCGGGGCGCCGGATACCGCTGGGACCCAGGCCGGGTGGGCGCCGTCGAGGGCGATGGCGCCCCGCCTCCCACCCCTCCCGACCCCTCGCACACCCACCCCCGATTCACTCCATTTCCGCTGGAAACTCGCGCCGGTGCCCCGTTCACGGTATGGGCGGAGCGCTGGCAGACCCGGTAGGGTGATTCAGGGTCGGAAGGTCCTCGCGCTCGCCACACCTCCCGCACGCCACGCCGCCGGGCGGCGCGGGGACGGGGAGCGCGAGGTCGAACGGCCGGGCGGGGAGGCGGGGACGCCGCTCGGACGCCCCGGGAGAGAGACCATGCGCAACGGCACCCGTCGCCCCGAGGTCGCGCTCGCGGCCCTGCTCGCCCTCGCCGCCTGCAGCAAGCCCGCGGTCGGGCCGGCGGTCAAGCCGTCGGCCTCCAGCTCGACGGGGACCCCGGCGGTCGCGCTCTCCTCGGCGACCGTGAACGCCTCGACCCAGGTCGTCGTCCGCCTCCAGATCACCCTCGACGGGACCCCGGCGACGCTCGCCCAGGCGACCGCGCTCCAGCCGAGCTTCACCCTGGCCGGGCTGGCGACCGAGCCGGTGAGCGGCCTCCCTGCCTGGCGGAGCTACGTCCGGACCGGGGCGAACATCCCCAGCCTCCCGGTGGCGGGGCCCGGAACGCCGACCACGCCGGTCAACCTGGTGCTGCAGAACGTGAAGCAGCCTGGCGCCGAGACCGTCAATCCGGCCGGGGTCAGCCCGCCGACGGGCGGGACGCTCGCCGACGAGGGCGACGGGACCCTGTCCTACACCTTCCTCGCCCCGCTCCCCTCGGCCGACGACTTCGGCACGCCCCTCACCTGGACCGGCTCGGGCGAGACCCTCCGCGTGGGCGTCTTCCTCGCGGGCACCACCGGGACCTCGCGCACCAGCGCCACCCTCGACTTCGTCCCCAACGGCAGCCCGCCCGCCTCCCGGGAGCTGGTGCTCGACACGAACTGCGACCAGTGCCACGGCACCCTCGCCGCGCACAATCGCGTCCGCTCCGGCACGAAGCTCTGCCTGACCTGCCACACCTGGCAGCACGCCGACCCGCAGACCGTCGATCCCACGGCGCTGGCGGGCGCGACGCCGGCCACCAACCCGAACCCGCTCGAGCTCGGACGGCTGGCCCACCGGATCCACCGCGGGAAGAACCTCCCCACGCTCTTCCTCGCCAACACCACCGCGGCCTTCACCCCCCCGGCGACCTCGGCGCTCCCGCAGCAGCCGCTGCTCATGCCCTTCGCCGCGAGCCGCAACACCGCCCTGCTCGGCCAGAAGTTCTCGGTGGTCGGCGACCTGGGGCACGAGTACGTGGTCGGGCAGATGGTGAGCCGGAGCGAGAACGGGCAGCCGGCCCGGACGCTCGCCTGGGGGATCACCTTCCCCCGCGACCTGCGGAGCTGCGGCGCCTGCCACCTGGGCGCCGCCCAGGTCGGCAAGCTCGACACCGAGGTCTCCCGGCGCTCCTGCGCCGGCTGCCACCCCGACGTCTGGTTCGGCACGGGCGCCCCGGACCAGGTCCACTTCGCCCACCCGGGCGGCCCCATGGCCGACGACACGCAGTGCGCCAGCTGCCACGTGCTCGGCGGATCCCCCGGGTATGCCCCGATCTCGGAGCTGCACGTCCCGCCCTACGCGAGCGCCCACTTCGACCCGCTCACGATCCAGATCGTCGGCGTGCAGGGGCTCCTGCCGGGCCAGAGCCCGACCGTGATCTTCGTGGTGAGCGACCGGGACGGCGCCCTCTCCCCGCTCAACGCGCCCACCCCTGCCGCCTCCACCCGGAGCCTGCTGGCCCGCGCCATCACCCGGCTCTCCATCCTGATCTCCGGGCCGACGAGCGACTACCAGACCGGCAACCTGGCGGTGTCGACCACGGCGCCGGTGAGCGAGAGCGTTCCGCTCACGCTCACCTCGGACGCCTCGGGCTTCTTCCACTACACCTTCAAGGCCACCATCCCGGCGACCGCGGTGGGCACGTGGGCGGTCGGGATCGAGGCGCGCCGCTCCGGGGCCCCGGCGCTCTACGACGCCGTCAACGACCGGTTCAACTGGCCCTACACCGGCGAATCGGTGACCGAGACCGGCGCGAACCCCATCGTCTACGTGGACTCCGCGGCCGGGAACACCCTCGGCGGCAGCCCGCTGCCCCGGCGCAAGGTGGTGGCCCAGGCGAACTGCGAGGTGTGCCACGAGCGGCTCAGCCACCACGGGGCCCGGCTGCGCGTCGACTACTGCCTCCTCTGCCACGCCCCCGACGAGACCGACTGGACGGTCCGGCCGAAGGACACCACCAGCGGCAACGTGAGCCTGCCGGCGACCTGGGACGCGATCGAGGAGCGGACCGTCCACTTCAAGGTCCTCATCCACCGGATGCACACCGGCGTCTCCGCCGGCGGCTCGGTCTCGCTCGAGCTCTCCGAGCCTTACCTCGTCTCCTCGAAGACCCCCGTCTTCCTCGACTTCGTCCGCTTCCCCGGCAACCTCTCCCAGTGCACCCTCTGCCACCTCGACGGCGCCTTCCTCGTGGAGAACGTCCCCGCCGACGCCGCCCCGACGGTGGCCAACGAGACGGGGGTCGTGCTCCACCAGGGCAAGGGCACCCACGTGCCGGGCGAGCCGGCCCGCCCGCCGATCACCGCCGCCTGCATGGGCTGCCACGACACGGGCACCGCCCTGGTGCACTGCAACCGCTACACGACCGCCGCCGGCGTCGAGCAGTGCGCCCAGTGCCACTCGAAGGGCACGATGTCGGTGAAGGCGGTGCACGGGCTGCCGTAGCCGCAGGCGCCCCGCGACCCGGCGAAGCTCGCCCGCCCCCGCGGAGCGGCGTGCGGGGCGTGGCCGGTCCCGCAGCCACCCCGGGGCGACGGGCGCTCTCATCGCCGACCGGGCGGCCTCTCCGGGGCGGTCCCCTCAGCGGAGCCGCGGCAGGTGCGGGTCGTGGCACTCGGTGCAGACGGCGGCGCGGAGCTTCGTGTCGGGGTGCTTCCTCGCCAGGTCCTCGGCGTCGAGATCGTGGCAGTCCGCGCAGAGCTCCGGGACGTCCCGGGCGAGGAGCGCCTTCACGGTGGAGGCGTGCCCCCGGTGGCACTCCAGGCAGTCCCCGCTCTTCACCGGGTCGTGGACGGCCGCGCCGGGGGCGGAGAGCTTCTTCGCCAGGGGCTGGTGGCAGCCCAGGCAGAGCTTGCCCGGCTCGGCCTTGAGGTCCTTGGGGCGGGCCGAGCCGTGGGGATCGTGGCAGGAGGGGCAGGCGCCCTGGGCGAACGGGGCGTGGCGCGAGACCCCGCGGTCCCAGACCTTCTGGACGCCGACGTGGCACTGCAGGCACGCCTTGGCGACGTCGGGGGGCAGGAGCCTGGGGGAGTCGCCGTGGGCGAGGTGGCAGCTGGTGCAGGCGCCGCCGGCGAACGGGGTGTGCAGGTGCGCCCCTTCCCGGGCCTGGTACATCGCCTGGTGGCAGCGGGCGCAGAGGGTCTCGGCCTTCCCCACGAGGAGCTTCGGCTGGTCGGAGCCGTGGGGGCGGTGGCAGCTCGTGCAGTCGGCCCGGGGGTGTCCGCGCTTGCCGATCACGTCCTCGTGGCAGCCGAGGCAGAGCTTCTGCGGCGCGGCGAGGAGCAGCCCCGGTCCGCCGCCGTGCGGGTCGTGGCAGGAGGTGCAGTCGCCCGAGCGCACCGGCTCGTGGGGCGCGGGGAGCGCGGCCCAGTCGCGCGCCTCCCGGTGGCAGCCGGCGCAGAGCGTCTCGCCCGCGGAGACCAGCTTGGCGGCGTTCGCGCCGTGGGGATCGTGGCAGCCGTCGCACCGGCCGGCGGCGGCGGGGGCGTGCGCCCCCGGGCCGCTCACCTTCCTCTGGATGGCGGCGTGGCAGGAGAGGCAGAGGTCCTTCTGCGGCCGGACCAGGAGCTTCTGCTCGTCGGCGGCGTGCGGGAGGTGGCAGGTGGCGCAGCTCCCCGCCTTGAAGGGGGCGTGAACCGCCTTGCTCTTCAGCTTCGCCTCCTCCTCGTCGTGGCACTCGAAGCACAGGGCGGGCCGGGCGCGGACGGCGAAGGGCGGGGTGGCCTCGGTGGAGCCGTGGCAGCTCGAGCAGTCCGGCATCGCCTCGTGAACCACCTCGCGCAGGAGCTTCGGGCCGGAGGCGCCGTGGGCGTCGTGGCAAGAGAGGCAGCCGGCGCTGGCCGGCAGGTAGCCGCCGTGGCTCCTGGCCAGGGCGGGCGCCTCGTGGCAGAGCGCGCAGAGGCCGGGCACCGCCGCCTTGAGGAGCCCGGGCGCCGCCGAGGCGTGAGGATCGTGGCAGGCGACGCAGCCGTGCTGCGCCGGCGAGTGGACGTGCGCGCGCTCGAACGGCCCCTCCTCGTGGCAG
>DATKAL010000005.1:0-17005 GCA_035498135.1 Anaeromyxobacter sp. | reverse complement strand
CGCGCCAGGAGACCGGCTCCGCGGCCTTGAGCAGGAGCGCCGCGAGATCGAGCAGGCGCTGATCCTTGTGCATCGCGCTGAACCGAGCAGGCGCGCCCCGCTCCGTCGACGTGTGTTAGGATGACGCGTCCCCGGGAGCGTGCGCATGGCAGGGCTCGGACTGGGTCCCCCCGACTTCGCGCTGTTCGAGATCGACGATCCGGACGAGCGGGCGAAGGCGCTCGAGGGGGCCCTGCAGCCGAAGCTGGTGGCCATCGGCGGCCAGTGCGTCTCGGGGCTCGCCCGGGTGGCGGGGAAGTCCCTCCACCTCCACCCCGGCAAGCTCGCCCGGCGGCGCGGGCTGGCGCCCGAGGAGCTGATCGTCGCCTTTTGCGACAGCCCCCGCGGCTACCGCGGCCTCCCCTTCCTCGGGGTGGCGGTCACCCGCGCCCACCTCCACGCCCGGGTGGGCGTGCGGGGCGACTCGCCCCGGCGCCCGGCCATGCAGCGCGCCCTGGAGCGCGAGGCGCAGAACCTCGCCCGCAAGGGGAAGCCGTTCCGCAAGCTGCGCCAGTTCCTCGACTGGAACCACGAGGAGCTGCCGGAGCTCGCCCCGGCCCACTCGGCCGCCTTCTGGCTCGAGCTGGGCGAGGAGCTCGCCCCCGGCCGGCCCGGCCTCGACGTCGGCATCGCCTGGTCGCGCGAGGAGGCCCGGAGCCTGGCCCTCGGCGACCTGCTCGGCGTCTTCCGCGACCTGGCCCCGCTCTACAAGGTGCTGGCGAACGCCAGCTGAGGCGGACCGGACCTAGGCGGCGCCCGGCTCGCCCTCGGCCTGGCCCTCGCCCTCGTCCGCGCCGGCGCCCTCGGCGGCGGCCACCGCCTCGCCCTCCGGGGGCGCGGGCGGGGTCCGGGTGTCGGCCCGGGCCGCCTCCTTCTCGGTGAGCCGGCGCTCCTCGCGGGCCGCCTGGCGGACCGCCTCCACCAGCTCCTCGTGGTCCTTGCGGAGCGCGTCGTGCCGGCGCCGCAGCTCGGTGTACCGGTCGGCGGCCAGCTCGAGCTCGCCGCGCTGCACCATGTAGACGCGCCTCTCCGTCTCCAGCCGCCCCCGGGCGCCCCGCAGCGCCAGCTCCAGCTCGCCCGCCTTCTTCCGCACCTCGGCGAGCTTCCCCTCCGCCTTGTCGGCGCGCTCCTTCTCCGCCGCCATCCGGGCCCCGTCCACCGCGGGCGCGGCCGGCGCGGCGGCCGGCGCGGGGGCGGCCGGAGGCGGCGCGGGAGGCGGCGCCTCGGCCCGGGCCCTGCTCCGCTCCAGGGCCTCCCTGGCCTTCTCCAGCTCCTTCTCCAGCCCTCGGGCGCGGGTCGCCTGGTGCTCGGCCTCCGCGCGGGCCTCGGCCAGGCGGGCGGCCAGCTTGTCGATCTCCTCCCGGAGCGCCTGGGCGCCGCCCAGCCGCTTCGCCGCTTCCTGCTGATCGAACGCCTTCTTCTTGGCCTTCTCCAGATCCCCGCGAAGCTGGGTCGCCTCGTCGCGCCGCTCCTTCGCCTCGACCTTGAGCTCGGCCGCGCTCTTGCGCGCCGCCTCCAGCTCGGCGGTGAGCTTGGCCTCGGCGGCGGCGTGGCCGGCGAGGGCGGCCTTGGCGGAGCGGGCGGACATGAAGAAGGCGATCGCGGCGAGGACGCCGACGAGCGCGACGAAGAAAGCGAGGCCGGTCATGGGGGAGGGGCTCCGGGTTGGGTGCGGACGGGATCCATCCCTATCGCAGCTTCGGGGCCATGGGAAGCGCGCCCGGCGCGCGGGCGGGGCGGGCGCGCGCCGTCCGGCGCGGTTAGGGATTCCTCCGGCCGGGACCCGCCCGGCGCGCTAGGATCGGCCTCTTCATGCGCCGGGTCGCGACCAAGATCTTCCTCGCCTTCGCGGTGGCCCTGGCCGCCTTCGGGGCGGTGGCCGCCTTCGGCGTGGCCCGGCTGCACGACCTCCGGCGGGACCTGCGCCTGCTCTCGGCCGGGTACCTCCCGCTCACCCGGATCGCCGCCCAGATCGAGGTCAAGGACTGGGTCACCTCGCGTGCCCTGGAGGCGCGCGCCCTCGGGCCGGCCGCCCGGCAGGTCTACCTCCCGGTGGCCCGGGCCCACTTCCCCGCCCTGGTGAAGGAGAAGATCGAGGAGGGCCGGCGGGTGGCCACCGAGGCGCGCGCCTTCGCCCGCGGCGACGAGGCGCGCTTCCTGGCCGACGTGATCGCCCGGCTCGACGCCCTGGCCGGCCGCTGGGGCGAGTACGACCGCGAGGCGAGCGCCCTCTTCGACGCCCTGGGCGCCGGGGAGGGGCAGGATCCCCAGTCGGCGGCGGCCTTCGAGGCCAAGGTCCAGGGGGTGCGGCAGCTGGAGAAGGGGCTCTCGCTCGACGTGAAGCTCCTCCAGGTGGCGCTGGAGAGCCAGATCGCCGACCGGGTCCGGGCCACCGAGCGGGCCGAGTCCGCCACGGTGGCCCTGATCGTCATCTACTCGCTCCTGGCGTTCGCCGTTGGGGCGGGCGCGGCCGCCATCTCCCACCGCCTCCTCGCGCCCATCGAGACCCTCACCGCGGGGGTGAAGGCGGTGGCGGCCGGCGATCTCACCCGCCAGGTCGAGGTGCGGAGCCGGGACGAGATCGGCCTCCTCGCCCGCGAGTTCAACGCCATGGCGGCCTCCCTCGACCGGCAGCGGGCCGAGCTCCGGCGGGCCGAACGCCTGGCCGCGGTGGGGCGGATCTCCGCCCAGATCACCCACGAGATCCGGAATCCGCTGAACGCCATCGGCCTCAACACCGAGCTGATCGCGGAGGAGATCGCCTCCCTCCCGGGCCCCCCGCGCGAGGCGCTCGCCCTGGTGGCCGCGATCTCGCGGGAGGTCGACCGGCTGAACGGGGTGGCCGAGGAGTACCTGCGCTTCGCCCGCCTCCCCCGCCCCACCCTGGCCCGCCAGGACCTGGGCGAGATCCTGGGGAACGTCCTCGACTTCCTGGCGCCCGAGCTGGCGGCCGCCCGGGTGGAGGTGCGCCGCTCCCTCGATCCGGGCCTCCCGGCCATCCGCGGGGACGAGGGGCAGCTCCGGGCGGTCTTCCTGAACCTGGTCCGGAACAGCCGGGAGGCGATGCCGGGAGGCGGCACCCTGGCGGTCACCACCCGGAGCGTGGACGGCGCGGGGGTGGAGGTGCAGGTCCGGGATACCGGCGGGGGCATCCCCCCAGGTGACCTGACGCGGATCTTCGAGCCGTTCTACTCCACCAAGGAGCGCGGGACCGGGCTCGGGCTCGCGTTCACCCAGCAGGTGGTCGAGGAGCACCGCGGGACCATCCGCTGCGAGAGCGCGGTGGGCCGGGGGACGGTCTTCACCCTCCGGTTCCCGGCCGAGGAGGCGAGGGCGATGGCCACGGCGGGCGAGGGGGCGGCGGGATGAGCCGTCCGCGTACTCCGGCCCGGCGGGCGCTCCCGGCGGGTCGCAAGCGCTCGCTCGGGAGGGGCGCCGACCGGGTGGCGATGCCCCGCGGCCGCGACCCGGCCCGCGCCCGTCGGGTCCGCGAGGACTGGGGCGAGGTCGACCGGGCGGTCCTCCCGAACGGCGTGCGGGTCCTCACCGCGCGCGCCCCGGGGCTGCACTCCGCCATGATCGCCCTCTACGTCCGGGCCGGCTCCCGCCACGAGGTCGCCGAGCGGAACGGGGTCTCCCACTTCCTCGAGCACCTCTTCTTCCGGGGGTCGATCGGCTACCCCGACACGGTGGCGATGAACGCGGTGGTGGAGAGCGCCGGGGGCAGCCTGAACGGCATCACCGCCCGCGACCACGGCTGCTACTTCACCCCCATCCACCCCGAGGAGGTGGGCACCGGGCTGGCGGTGCTCGGCGATCTGCTCCGGCGGCCGCTCCTGCGGGAGCTGGACGTCGAGCGCGAGGTGATCCTGGAGGAGATCCTGGACGAGGTGGACGCCAACGGGCGCGACATCGACCCGGACAACCTCTCCAAGCGGATCGTCTTCCGCGGCCACCCGCTCGCGCTCAAGATCGCCGGGACCCCGGAGATCGTGCGGCGCCTCTCCCGGCGCGACGTCCGCGCCCACCACGCCCGCTTCTACACCGGGGAGAACCTGGTGCTGGCGGTGGCGGGCGCGGTGCGCCACGCCGAGGTGGCGGAGCTGGCCGAGCGCCACCTGGGCCGGATCCCCCGGGGCCGGCTGAGCGTCGACGACCCGGCCCCGTCCTGGCCCGACGGCCAGCAGCTCGAGCTCGTGGACCACGACGACGCCCAGGCCGAGTTCTCCCTCTCCTTCCCCTGCCCGCCCGAGCGCCACCCCGACTACCCGGTCCACCTCTGCATCCGGCGGCTGCTCGACGACGGCCTGTCCTCCCGCCTCCCCTTCGAGATCGTGGAGAAGCGCGGCCTCGCCTACAGCCTCCACGCCGGCATCGACACCTTCGCCGACGCCGGCATGACGGTGGTCGACGGCGCCTGCGCCCCCCGCAAGGTCCCGCGGGTCATCGAGGAGGTGCTCCGCGTCCTGGGAAATCTGGCGGCCACCCCGGTGCCGGAGGAGGAGCTCCTCCGGGTCCAGCGCCGCCACCGCATGACCCTCGCCTTCTCGCTCGACTCGGCCGCCGACCTGGCCGGGTGGTACGGCGCGGGCGAGGTGCTCGCCGCTCCGGAGGGGTTCGAGGAGCGCTGCCGCCGGGTGGAGCAGGTGACCGCCGCCGACGTGCTCCGGGTGGCCAGGACCGCCTTCCGCCGGAGGAATCTGGTGGCGGTGGTGGTCGGGCCGGCCCGTCGCCGCGAGCGCGCCGCGGTGGAGCGCATCCTCGCCTCCACCAGCCTCGTGCCGAGCTAGCCCACGAACTCGCGCGGCTGCGGTTCCGTGTCGCGCTTGGCAACGGAGATACGCTCAGTAGAGTGGAGGTGGGCGACCCTGTCCGCCGATCGGGGTCGAGGGCGGGAGCGGCGCTGGGGGCGCGGGACCCGCCGGAGACGATCCGCGGCTTCGGGATGCCCGGAGGGAGCGGGCCCATGGCCTTGCGGTGGACGTCCGCGCTGGAGATCGGCGTCCCGGAGATCGACAAGCAGCACGAGGAGCTGTTCGAGCGCGTCGACCGGCTCTACGAGGCCATCCTCGCCAAGGACCGGGCCGGGGCGGTCCGCTTCCTGGACTACCTCCGCGACTACGTGGAGCAGCACTTCCAGCTCGAGGACGGCCTGATGGAGGCGCTCTCCTACCCGGACCGGGCCGCCCACACGGCGGAGCACGCGCACTTCGCCGGCGTGGTGGCCGACCTCACCCGGACCCTCCTCGCCCAGGGAGCGACGGCCGGCCTGGTGCACCGCGTCGAGCGCGAGGTCACCGCCTGGCTCTCCACCCACATCTACTCGGCCGACCTGGCCCTCGGCCGCTTCGTGCAGGCCCGGCACCCCCGCGAGGCCCTGGCCGGCTAGAGAGCCGATCACCTACACCTGCTCGGATCTCCAGGCGTCCCGCTCCCGGGCGACGGGGCTCGGGTGGCCCGGCGACGCCGCCGGATGCTACCCTCGACGGGATGGCAGACTTCGTCACCCGGGCGGTCGAGCGGCTGCGCGCGGACCCGCGCTTCAGCCGCAACCGCCACCTCGTCGCCCTCTCCTCTCCCGAGGGGCGCCGGGCCCTGCGCATCCACCGCCACCTCCGCTCCCTGGAGCGCGACCTGGCCGGCGGCGCGGCGGTCACGGTGGCGCCCGAGGCGGAGCGCGTGCGGCTCACCCTCCGCGGCCGGCGGGGGACCCGGATCGCCTGGCTCTCCCGGGCGGAGTACCGCCTGCTCTGCACCGACCCGGCCGTCCGGGCGGTGCTCGGGCCCCGGGACGGCGAGGGCGCCGCGCGGAGCCGGACCGGATGAGCTTCGAGCTGGACCAGGCGCTGCTCACCGGCGATCCGCAGATCGACGCCCAGCACCGCGAGCTCTTCTCGCGCGTCGACCGGCTGCTCCACGCCTCCCGCGAACGCCGCCGCGAGGAGGTGGCGCGGCTCATCGACTACCTCGGCGACTACGTGGTGAGCCACTTCGCGGCCGAGGAGCGGATCATGGAGGCGAGCCGCTACCCCGGGCTCGAGGCGCACCGCCTCGAGCACCGGCGCTTCCTCGAGGAGCTGGGCGCGCTCCGGCGCGAGTTCCTGGCCGACGGCCCCGGGCCGCTGTTCGTGATCCGGATCGGGAACCGGGTCACCGCCTGGCTGCGCGAGCACGTCTACCGCGTCGACCGCAGCCTGGTGGAGTGGCTCCGCGCCCAGCACCGCTGAGCGATCGGTCTCCCACCGCAACCTTTCCGCGCCTCGCCGGTTGAACAAGGCGGGCGCCCGGCCCGTCCTGCGAGAGGGAAGGGATGCCACCAGGACCCCGCCACCCACAGGAGCCGACCATGTCCGCCATCGCCCGCCGCCTCGCCGCCGCCCTCCTCGCCCTCTCCCTCGCCGCCCCGGCGCTCGCCGCCGAGGTGGACCGCCGCGAGGAGCGCCAGCAGCAGCGCATCGGCCAGGGGGTGGAGAGCGGTCAGCTCACCGCCCACGAGACCGCCAAGCTGGAGCGGAAGGAGGCCGCGATCCACCGGGAGGTCAAGGCCGACCGGGCCGCCAACGGCGGGAAGCTGACCGCCGCGGAGAAGAAGCAGGTCAACCACCAGCAGAACCAGGTCTCGCACGACATCTACCGCCAGAAGCACGACGCCCAGCACCGGTAGGCGAACCCCCTCGCCTGCCCGCCGCCCGCCCCGCCCGCCCCTCCCGGGCGCGGCGGGCGGTGCCTTCCGTCCTCAGCCCATCGCCGACCGCGCGCCCGCGCCGGCGAGCAGCGCCCGGAGCCCCTCGGCCGGATCGCTCCCCTCGAAGGCGAAGCCGCCCGGCGCGTCGCGGAGCACCGCCGGGACCAGCGCCTCCGACGGGCCGCAGACCACCACCGGCAGGCGCAGGACCCGGGCCAGCTCGACGAGGAGCGGCTCGCTGTCGTCGGCGGGGAGGAGCACCAGCGCCCCCACCGCTCCGGAGGCGAAGGGGCGCCAGAGCGGCCGCTGCCGCTGCTCCCCGGGCAGCTCGGTCAGGTCGACCCGCACGCCGTCGGCCAGGGTGAGCCGGCCGAGCGTCCCGAACCCCTGCGACGGCTCGGCCGCCGGCCGGTAGCCGGGCACGGTCTGGAAGCGGGCCAGGGCGGCGCGCCGGGCCAGCGGTCCGCCTCCCGCGATCACGATCTTCCCGACGGTCTGCGGGCCGGAGGAGCGGCCCCGGCCGATCCGGGCCCGGAGGGCGTGGAGCTCGTGGGCGGCGAGCAGCTCGCCCTCGGGCTGCCGCCCCGCCCCCTCGCGGAGCCGCGCGTAGCCGTGCTCGAGCAGGGCCAGCGCCGCCCGCATGGTCTCGAGATCGGAGGCCCGGCAGCGGTCGAGCAGCTCCTGGAACGGGCGGGGCGAGGCGAGGAGCGCCACCACCTCCTCGGTGATCGGGTGGAGGCCGGCCGGGATCTCGCTCGGGTGGACGGAGAGCTCGACCACCTGGGTGGGCGCCGGGACGGCGGGGAGGAGGCGCGCCGCCTCGTCCGCCTGCCGGAGCCCCTCCAGCACCAGCTCCTCCACCTTCCGCTCGATCCGCTCGACGGCCTTGTCCTGCCCGGGCACGAAGGCGAACTGCCCCTCGCGGCGGGTGAGGAGGCGGTAGAGCGCCTTCTCCCCGATCACCGGCCCCATGGAGGCGTCGACCACCCGTCCCTCGCGGAGAGCGATCTCGGCCCGCTCCCCCTCGCGCTCGATCGCCAGGCGGCCGCTCTTGCGGTTCACCGCCAGGATCTGGAGCAGGTCGACGAGCGGGATCTGAGCCAGGTTCCCCTCGATCTCGCGGCTCTCGCCGGAGACCGCCCGCGAGGCCTCCAGGCGGCGGAAGAGCTGGTCGATCCGCCCCAGGACCTCGTCCTGATTGAAGGGCTTGCGCAGGTAGGTCCCGAGCCGGGCCCGGTCCACGTCCACGCCGTCGCCCGTGAGGATCACCGGGATCCGCTCGGTGCGCGGGTTCGTCCGGAGGATGCGGGCGAAGGTGCGGGCGTCGAGGAGCGGGCAGCGCTCGTCGAAGAGGATCAGGTCGGGGAAGCGGAGGATGGCGATCTGGAGGGCGCGCGAGCCGTCCTTGGCGGCGTGGACCTGGTAGCCGCGCTGGCGCAACGCCGGGGCGAGGGCGCGGACGGTGGCCGGGTCGGGGTCGGCGACGAGGATCTTCCGGACCGGGGGCATGGGGGGCTCGCCTAGATGGGCTGCAGGTCGTAGAGCGCCTGGAGCTTCGAGACCAGGGCGTCCACCAGCGGCACGTCCGAGGTGTGGAAGATCCGGCCGCCCGGACCGGAGAGGAGGCCGTAGGCGGAGTGCTCGGAGAGGAAGAGCAGGAACTCGTGGCCGTCGAAGCGCTTGTCGCCGTCCAGGTAGACCTCGGTGACCAGCGGGTGGGTCGGGGCCTCGGGGGCGCCCGCCCGCGGGCCGAGGAGGTAGACGTGGGCGGAGGTGTCGCCGGCGCGCGCCCCCGGATCGCCCGCCGGGAGCCCGGCCCGCACCGGGGCCGCCCCGAGCCCGCCGCGCGCCCCGACGTAGAGCAGCCCCCGGGCGCGGGGGTCACGCCCGATCTCGCGGGCCGCCTCGCGCTGGGCGGCGGCGAACAGCTCCGGATCGGGCTCCAGGCGGGCGGAGGGCGAGCTCTCCGGGATGCGCCCGGCGTCGGCGAGGAGGAGGTCCACGAGCTCCCAGAAGCCGGCCGGATCCACGTCGCCCAGGTGGAGGCGGCGCAGGAGCGAGCCCCGCTGCTCCTGGACCCGGGCCCGGGCCCAGTGGAGCAGCTCGTCGAAGTCCTCCCCGTCCTTGGGGAAGGTGGCCGCCCCGAGGGAGAGCAGCACCGGGGAGCGCTCCTCGAGCTTCCGGACCGAGTCCTCCTTGCGGACCTCCTCCGCCGCCCGGCGGAGGAACATGAGCGCGCCGAAGTAGTCGGTCTCGGGGAGCAGCACGTAGTACTCGCCCTCGGAGACCTTGGCGAGGATGTCGGCGTCCCGGACCACCCGCGAGACGGCGGCCACCAGGTCGCGCAGCACCTTGCGGTAGAGCTCCCGCCCCGCCTCCTTCCGCATCTGCTCCACGTTCTCGATGGAGAGGAGCACGAGGGAGAAGGAGCGGGCGTAGCGGCGCGCCTTGTAGAACTCCTTCCCCGCGTAGTCGACGAAGTAGGCGAGGTTGTAGGCGCCGGTCTCCCGATCGCGCAGCCCCACCCGCTCGAGGGCCTGGAACCGGCGGGCGTTCTTGATGGCGATGGCCGTGAAGTCGGCCATGGTGAGGGCGGCGGCGTGCTCGTCCTTGCCGAACCGGCCCCGGGCCCGATCGGAGAGGAGCGCGACCCCGACCGGCTCGTCGTCGGCCACCAGGGCCACGGCGAAGGCATCGCCGGTCGGGAGGTCGGGTGGCCGGAAGGGCGCCCCCCCGCGGAGGAGCTCGGCCCAGCCCGGGCTCCGGGGATCGATCCGGGGCGGGAGGACCGAGCGGTCCACCAGCCCCCGGTAGCCGCGCAGCACCAGCTGCCCCTTCTCGTCCGCCACCCAGATCGCCGCCCCCTGGGCGTCGGTGACCCGGGCGAGGACCGAGAGGGCGAGGTCGGCGATCCGCTCGCCGTCGAGGGTGGCGAGGATCTGCTGCCCCTGGCGGAAGAGCGCCTGGGCGCGCATGAACTCGAGGTTCTCGGTGAGGAGCTGGGAGTGCTCCCGGCGGAGCTGGACCCGGGCCAGCCCCCGCTCGGCCATCCGGAGGAGGGCGTCGCGCTCCACCGGCTTGGTGAGGAAGTCGGAGCAGCCGGCCTTCATCGCCTCCACCGCCAGCCGGACGTCCTCATGGCCGGTGATCGCCACCGCCTCGAGGTCCGGATCGCGCCGGCGGGCCTCCCGCACCAGCGAGATGCCGTCCTGGCCGGGCATGACCACGTCGGTGAGGAGCAGGTCGACGCTCTCCTCGGAGAGGCGCGCCAGGGCCTCGGCCGCCGAGGAGGCGGTCCGGACCGCGTGGCCGGCCGCGCCCAGGACGTCGCGGTACAGCTCGAGGAAGAACTTCTCGTCGTCGACGACCAGGATCCGCCCGGTGGCCATCTAGAGGTCCGTCTCCCCGGAGAAGGCCCGCTCCGCCGGGCCGCGCATGGTGACGGCCACCAGGTCGCGCCCCACCGTGATCCGGAGGGCGCCGCCCGGGAGCCGGACCTCGATGGGCTGGCCCGCCGGGGCGAGGCCGCGCGAGACCGCCGCCACCGCCGCCGCGCAGGCGCCGGTGCCGCAGGCGTCGGTGAGCCCGGCGCCGCGCTCGTAGACCACCAGGTCGAGGCCGCCGGGCCCGGGCCGGGCGAACCCGGCGTTGACGCTCCCCGGGACGAGGGCCTGGACCTTCGGGCCCACCGCCTCGGCGCGCTCGCGGGTCGGGGTGTCGAAGAACACGGCGTGCGGGTTGCCCATCGAGACCCGCACCGCCCGCAGGGTCTCCCCGTCGATCCGGAACTCCTCCTCGCCCTGGAGCCGGGCCGGGCCCATCTCCACCGAGACCGCCTCGACCGCGCCGCCCCGCCCCCGGTGGACGGTGCAGGTGCGCGGCCCGGCGTCGGTGTCGATGACCATCGTCCCGTCGAGCCCGCGCCGCTCCGCCAGGTGGCGGGCCAGGCAGCGGATGCCGTTCCCGCACATGGCGGCCACCGAGCCGTCGGAGTTGTAGATGTGCATGGCCGCCGCCGCGCCCGGCGTCCGGGGCGGGAGGACGGTCAGGACCCCGTCGGCGCCGACCCCGCGGCGCCGGTCGCAGAGCCGGCGCGCCCGGGCGGCGTCCATGAGCGGGCCCTCCACGACCACGAAGTCGTTCCCGAGCCCCTGGAGCTTCTCGAAGCGGAGCGGCACCCCGGCATCATATAACGGGTTCCGCCGGCGGCGGGCGAGGCGGGCGGCCTGGGCGGTCGCACCCGCAGGACCGGCCTGGCCGGGCCCCTGGCGCTGCGCGACCGCCGGCTCGCCGTGGGAGTGGCGAGCCGGCGGCCGGTGCTGCGGGTCCCCCCCCCGCCGAGCCGTCCTTCGATCAGGGCGCGAAGGTCGTGACCCCGAAGGTGCCGCCGGTCACGTTCACCACCGCCCAGGCGACCTGCTTGGTGGTGTCGACGCCGAAGGTGCCGAGGGCCGCGCCCGCCGTCCAGGCGCCGTTCACGAAGGTCGGCGTGCCGCCGGCGTTCTTCGAGACCACGTTCACCCACTTGCCGCTGGCCGCATCCTTGACGGCGAGGCCGAAGGTGCCGTCGGTGGCCACGCCGGTGGCGGCGTAGCTGAGCTGGATCACGTAGGTGTCGGTGCTGGGCGCGCCGAGGTCACCCATGCCCCAGAGGGTGAGGACGTCGCTCGAGGTGTCGGCGCCCCGGGCGGTCCAGCCGGTGTCCACCGCCTTGGTCATCGGGTAGACGCCGAGCGGATCCATGGCGACGCTCCCGTTCGTCCCCGCCTTGATGGAGAGGGTGGTCGGGACGGTCGAGGCCGAGGTGGCGAAGCTGTCGGAGATCCCGGTGTACGACCCGCCCTGCGGGACGAGGAACTCGCGGCCGTTGAGGCTGTAGCCGAAGGTGCCCTTGCTCTGGAAGTTGCCGGCGAGCGCCGGGGTGGTGGTGAGGGTGAGCTCGTAGTTCGGCGTGGGCGGCAGCGCCCCGGCGTAGCCGGCCGGGACGGCGAAGTACTCCACCGTCACCCGCGGGCCGTCGACCGTGACGATGTAGTAGCCGATCTCGTAGAGGTCCTCGGAGATCCGGGTCTGGCGGGCGTGGCCGAAGGCGGGCACGTCCCAGGCCACGTCGTTGGAGGGGTTGAGCGGCGTGTAGAACTTGTAGCTGTCGGAGGCGAGCACCAGGTCGTGCACCGAGCCGGAGAGCCCGTCCGTGGTGGTGAACACGGAGTCGAGGTGCATGTGGTCGTGGCCGCCGAAGTAGAAGTGCACCGCGTTGTCGCTCAGGCTCTTGATGAAGTCGTCCTGGCCCATCGGGTCGCTCGAGGGGTTCGCGCCGAAGAGCGTGTCGGTGTGGCTGTCGGAGACCAGGTGCTTGTGGCCGAAGACGAAGGCGTGGCCGCCCGAGGGCCTCCCGTCGAGGGTCCGATCGATCCAGGCCTCCTGCTCGTCGATCGAGTTGAAGGAGTTGTCGGCGGGGGTGAACTGGTCGAGGAGGACGAAGCGGGCGTTCTGGTAGTCGAAGGAGTAGCTCAGGCCGAGGAGGCCGGGGAGCTCCCAGGGGCTGGAGAAGCTCGAGCCGACGCTGAAGGTCGTGCCGGTCTTCGCCGGGATCGACACCAGCTCACCGGCCTGGAACGTGATCGCCAGGGCGTCGGCCGGGGTGGCGTTGTTCACGCCGTTCTGGGTCTGGGGGAAGAGCCGCTGGAACTCGAGGGCGCCGAGCTGCTGCGACTCGTGGTTCCCGCGGAGGGGGAAGAAGCCGATCCCCGCGTTGTAGAGGGCCTGGGCGAAGGCGGCCCGGGTCTGCATGGGCGCGCAGGGGATCGCGGTGCAGCCCTTGTCGGTCACGTCGCCGACCGCGACCACGAACTTGACGCCCTTGGCGATGAACTCGGCGTTGAGCTGGTTGATGATGTCGACGGCCACCGAGTTCGGGTTCTTCTTGTCGGCGTCCGAGCCCCACTGCGTGTCGGACATCACGGCGAACTTCCAGACCGGGACCACCGGGGCCGCGCCCGGGCCGGCGTAGGCCGGGCCGGTGGGGCCGGTCGGGCCCTGGGCGCCGGTCGGCCCGGTCGCGCCCTGCGGACCGGTGGGCCCGGTCGCGCCCTGCGGGCCGGTCGGGCCGGTCGCGCCCTGGAGACCCGTGTCCCCCTTCGAGCCAGCGCAGCCGGCGAGCGCCAGGCCGCACGCGCAAGCGATCGTCAACGAGCGAAACGCCTTCATGGAGACCCCTCCGAGAAAGAAGTGATGTGAAGACCCGTCGAGCGGCTCCCTGCCCCTGCCCGCGAGGGCGTCACTCTGCCGTGGCGCGGCTTCGCTGACGGTGACATCCCCGGAACGGGTCTGCGAAGGATTGCGGTCGACTTGATCCCGCGCTACCCCTTCCCCGTGCCCGGGCTCGCCTTCCTCCCCGACCTGCTCCTCGCCGACGGCGCGCTGCGCGCCGGCGCCGCGCTCTCCGTCCGCGACGGGAAGGTGGTGGCCGCCGGGGCGCCCGCCGCCGGCTTCCAGAAGGTGCCCCTCCGCGGCCGGATCCTGCTCCCGGGCTTCGTCTCCGCCCACGGCCACGCCTTCCAGCGCGCCCTGCGCGGCCGGGCCGAGCGGCGCCGGCAGGACGGCTCCACCTTCTGGAGCTGGCGCGAGTCGATGTACGCCGTCGCCGAGCGGCTCGGGCCGGACGGCCTCGAGGCGGTCGCCCGGCTCGCCTTCCTCGAGCTCGCCCGGGCCGGCGTCACCTGCGTGGGCGAGTTCCACTACCTCCATCGCGATCCGGCCGGCCGCCCCTACGCCAACCCCTCCGAGCTCGCCCTGCGCGTCGTCCGGGCGGCCCGCTCGGTCGGGCTCCGGATCGCCCTGCTCCGCGCCGGCTACGGCCGGGCCGGCGCGGGGGGACCGCCCGCCGCCGCCCAGCGCCGCTTCGTGGAGGAGTCCCCGGACGCCTACCTGGCCGGCCTCGCGCACCTGGCCGGCGCGGTGGAGGGCGACCCGCTGGTGTCGCTCGGGGTGGCGCCCCACAGCGTGCGGGCCTGCCCGCCCGAGTGGCTCTGCGCCCTCGCCGCCGAGGCGGACCGGCGCGCGCTCCCCCTCCACGTCCACGCCGCCGAGCAGCCGGCCGAGGTGGCCGCCTGCCGCGCGGAGCACGGGACGAGCCCGGTGGGCCTCCTCGCGCGGGCCGGGGCGCTCGGCCCGAGGACCACGCTCGTCCACGCCATCCACCTGGACGACGCCGACGTGGACGCGATCGGCGCCGCCCGCGCCACGGTCTGCGCCTGCCCCCTCACCGAGCGGAACCTGGGCGACGGGATCGTCCCCGCCGATCGCCTGGCCGCGGCCGGGGCCCGGCTCGCCCTCGGCGTGGACGCCCACGTCGAGGCCGATCCGCTCGGGGAGGCCCGCGCCCTGGAGCTCCACCTCCGGCTCGCCCGGGGGACGCGGGCGGTGCTGGACGAGCCGCCCGGCGGGCTCGCCCCCGCGCTCCTCGAGGCCCTCACGGCCGGCGGGATGGCGTCGCTCGGACTCTCCGGCGGCCGGCTCGCCCCCGGCGACCCGGCCGACTTCGTCCTCCTCGACACCGACGACCCGAGCCTGGCGGGCGCCTCGGGCGAGTCGCTCCTCGCCGCGATCCTGCTCGGCGCCTCCCCGGCGGCGGTGAAGAGCACCTTCGTGGCCGGCGAGCCCATCCTGGAGGACGGCTGGCCGGCGCCCGGGCGGCCGGCCGGGGCGGAGATCCTGGAGCGTTACCGGCGGGCGGTGGTGGACCTCTGGGGTGCGGCCTGAAAAATGGCGGCGGACCGGATCGCCCTCGCGTAGGCTCGTCCGGCCATGGACCTCGTCCCGCTCCTGCAGGCCCTCGTCGCGCTCGACACCACCAGCGCGCGCTCGAACCTGCCCGCGCTCGACCTGCTGGAGGGCGAGGCGCGCGGCCTCGGCTTCAAGACGCGCCGGGCGGTCTGGACCGACGCGGCCGGGGTCCAGAAGGGGAACCTGATCTGCCGCCGCGGCCCCGACGGTCCCGGCGGGCTCGCCCTCCTCGGCCACACCGACTGCGTCCCCTACGATCCGGAGTGGAGGGAGGCGCTCGCCGGCGCGCTGCGCGACGGGCGGGTGATCGGGCGGGGCGCGGCCGACACCAAGGGCTTCCTGGCCGCCGCCCTGTCCGCCGCGGGCCGGGCCCGGGAGCGGTCCGCCCCCCTCACGCTGGTCTTCACCGCCGACGAGGAGGTGGGGTGCCTGGGGGCGAAGGAGCTCCTCTCCGAGGGGCAGGTCCGGCCGCGCCACGCCATCGTGGGCGAGCCCACCGGGCTGGTGCCGGTCCGGGCGCACAAGGGCTACTGCGCGGTGGACGTGGAGGTGTCCGGGCTGGAGGGGCACAGCGCCTACCCGGAGGTCGGGGCCTCGGCGATCCACGCCGTGGGGCGGCTCTGGCCGGAGCTCGAGCGGATCGGCGAGGAGCTGCGGAAGAAGACCGACCCCGCCTTCTCCCCCCCCTTCACCACCTGGAACGTGGGCGTGCTCACGGGCGGCAAGGCCCGGAACATCATCGCCGGCCACTGCCACTTCACCTACGAGTGGCGCCCGCTGCCCGGCCAGGACCCGGAGCGCGCCCTCAGGCTCCTCGGGGAGGCCTGCGCCCGGGCCGAGGCGGCGAGCGGGGGGCGGGTGCGGTTCGTGGTCGGGCCGCTCAAGAGCGACGCCGCCGCCGTCACCCCGCCGGAGGCCGAGCTCGTCCGGTTCCTGGAGGCGGAGAGCGGCCACGCGGCCACCACCGTCCCCTTCGGCACGGAGCTCCCCGAGGTGATCGAGATCGGCGCCGAGGCCTGCGTCTTCGGCCCGGGCGACATCCGGGTCGCCCACCGCACCGGCGAGCACGTGCTCGTGGCGGAGCTGGAGCGTGCGGCCGCCATCCTGGCCCGCGCCATCGAGCGCTTCTGCGCCTGAGCCCGCGTCCGGGCGCGGCTACGGCACCACCACCGCGGCGGCGTCGAGGTCGAGCTTCACCCGCTCGATCGCCTTCGCCACGACGTCCCGGTGCTGCCGGAGGACCGCCAGGGCGCCGTCGATCCGGTCCCGGGGAGCGCCCCCCTGGAACCCGGCGTCGATGAGCCGCTCCTCCTCGGAGTCGGCGTGGGCCACCAGGCGCCCGAGCGCCTCCTCCCGGCGCCGCTCCAGGACGGCGCGCGCCTCCCGCTCCGCCGCCACCCGGGCCGCCTCCAGGGTGGCGGCCGGGGCCGGCCCCACGCCGGCGTCGGCGGCGTCCTCGATCTCCTCCTCGAGCCGCTGCGCGCCCCCAGGCAGGCTCCGGTGGCCGGGCTCGAGGTCCACCAGCACCGAGACCGGCGAGAGGTCGAGGTAGCGGGAGGCCTGGCGCGAGGCCACCCGCGCGCCGGGGGCGAGGTCGGCGGAGGTGGCGAGGCGCGGCTCGAACCGGGCGTAGAGCGCGCCCCGGCGCGGGGCCCAGCCGGCGCGCAGCGACGCCGTCCGGCCCGCGTCCCCGTCCCGGACCAGCCCCACCAGCGCCTCGACCAGCTTGTGACCGGTGGCGAACCAGTGGAGCTCGTCCCGGGCCACGGCGGTCTCGCGCCAGAAGCTGCCGAGGAAGGTCTGGGGCTCCTCGGGCAGGGCCATCCCGGGGAGGGCCTCGATCCGCATGCCCGCGCCAAGGGTGAAGGCCGCCTCGAAGGGGTGGACGTTCTGGTCGGTGTCCACCTCGATTCCGATCCGCCGGCCGATCTCGACCGCCACGTCCTCCAGCTCCTCCTCCAGCCAGCGGGAGAGCGTGACCAGGGCCGCCTGGATGGCGGGCTGGGCCGCCTCGGCGTCGCCGTCGATCCCCTCCGGCGGCTCCTCCCCCAGCCGCTCGAAGGCGGCCCGGACCAGCCGCGCCAGCTCGGGGAGCGCCGCCGAGCGGACGTCGAGGAGCGGATCACCCTCGTGCTGGGCCCGGCGCGCCCCCTCGACCCGGGCGGCCAGGTCCTGGCGGAAGGCCTCGCGCGTCCGCTCGGTCCGCTTGCGGCCGAGCGCCGCGAGCTCCTCGGGGAGCTGGGCGAGGACCGCGTCGAGCCCTCCCACCGGCTCCTCGAAGATACCGATCTCCTTCTCGTAGAGGTCGGCGAGGAAGGCCTCCTCCCCCGGCTCGACGACCAGGTGGATCTCCACCGGCCGGGTCTGGCCGAGCCGGTCCAGGCGGCCGATCCGCTGCTCGAGCACCAGCGGCGAGGCGGGCAGGTCGGCGCAGACCAGCTGGTGCGCGAACTGGAAGTTCCGGCCCTCGCCGCCCGACTCGCCGGAGAGGAG
>DATKAL010000004.1:0-2290 GCA_035498135.1 Anaeromyxobacter sp. | reverse complement strand
GGCATGCCCTGGAACCACGAACCACGCGGCGGAACCGGTCCGCGTGGAACCAGCCCCGTTCTTCGTCTCGCCTGGGGGTGTCGGCGGCGGGAGCCCCGCTCAGAACACCGGGATGTTGCAGGCCTTGCGGATGGCGGGGTTCCTGCTGGCGACGTAGAGGATCCGGCTGGGCTCGTCAACCGGGGGGCTCTGGTACTTCGTCCCCTGCGGATCGCCGTAGGCGTTGAGCCCGCGGCCGCGGAGCTCCGCGTCGACACAGGCCCGGACCTCGGCGGCCGAGGCGTCGGCTCCGGCCGCGTCCGCGGCGCTGGCTGCCGCCGCCGCGTCGGCGGCGACGAGGGCCTCGAACGCCTCCGGGTGCTCCACGGCCGCCAGGAGCTCCTCGTACTTCATCGAGGTCGCGCCTCTCTTCACGAGCACCTTCCCGCCCTGCGGGCCGAGCGTGGCCTGGTACAGGCTGCTCGGCACGCCCTCCGCGGCGTTGGCGATGTAGTTCGCCTCGTAGCGGTAGACCCCCGGCTCCAGGCGCGCGCAGTCCCGGTGGAGATCGAGCGCCAGCTCCATGTGCCTCCCCGGCTGCAGCTTCTCGACGTAGTAGACCTGGTACGTCTTCCGCATGGCCCTGGCGGTCTGGCACGCGACCTTGCCGTCGAGCCGGTAGACGGTGACCTCGGCCGCCTCGGGCTTGGCCTGGACGATCTGCAGCGTCATCGGCGTCCCGTTCGACACTGCCATGTGGATGTCGAACGGCCCCTCCGGCTCCCAGGCGAGCACCTCCGGGACCTGCAGCTGCACGGGAGCTTCCGGCCCGCCCGTCGTCCGGTGCGCCGTCGCGCACCCGGATGCGATCCCCACGAGGACTGCCAGCGACTGGGCGAGACGGACGCGCATGGTTCCTCCACGAGCGTGCGAACGTACTACACCAGACCCTCCGGGGCCAGGCTGGGCCATCGGGCGGCTGGCGGCGCCGCGAGGCGCGTCCGATCTCAGGGGTTCCCGCCGCCGGAGGCACGGACGCAGCGGATGAGCTCGCGGGCTCGGCTGCGCAGCTCCGACGACCAGGACATGTTCCGGAAGGCGTCGGTGGAGATCGCGAACCAGTAGTACCCGGCGTCGGGCCCGCCGGACCCGGCATCCAGGCCCTCGAGGAAGGCCTCGGGGTCGCTCACCTCGATGCCCGACTCGCGCCACAGCTCGCGCAGGTAGGCGCTCCGCTCCCGCCGGCAGGCGGCGCCCGGCGCGCCGGGGGTGCTGGGCGGCGGCGTCGGGTAGGCGACCGCCGGCGGAGGCGCCTCGGCCGGAGGGGCCTGCGGCGCGGCGGCGGCGACCTCGGTGGATCCGGGCCCCATCACGGTGAACGACCCGACCGACCCGTCCTCGACGCCTTCCTCCTCCACGCGGAACCAGCCCTCGGGGAGCTCGATGCGCTGGCCCACCGGTATCCTCCCGGCGAGCACCTCCGCGCGGGATCCCTCCGACTCGAAGGTGCCCTCGGGCCGGGTGCCGCCGGCGGGGCGCGCCGCGGTCGCGGCGGCGGCGAGGGCGAGCGCGACAAGCGAGCGTGCGTGGGCCATCGTGACCTCGAACCAGTCATCAACCTCGCCAAGCTGGAGACCGCTGGCAAGCTCGCCGTTGGGGTCCCACCCGTGCTATCCCTCGCCCATGCGCATCGCGATCGTGGGTGCCGGCGGCGTGGGGGGTCTGCTGGCCGGCCTGCTGGCGCGCTCGGGGGTGGAGGTGGTGGCGGTGGCACGCGGCGGTCAGCTCGAGGCCATCCGCCGGGGCGGGATCCGCGTCGACTCGCCGCTCGGGACGTTCACGGCGAAGGTCCCCGCCGCGGAGGATCCGGCTGCGCTCCCCGCGGCGGACGCGGTCCTGGTCGCCGTGAAGGCGTGGCAGGTGCCCGAGGTGGCGCCGCGCCTCGCGCCGCTGGTCGCGCCCGGGGGAGCGATCGTCCCCTTGCAGAACGGGGTCGAGGCCGCCGATCAGCTCGCGCAGGCGCTCGGCCCGGACGCGGTGGCCGGCGGGATCGTCAAGGTGCTCGCCTGGATCGACGCGCCCGGCGCGGTGAAGCACGTCGGCATCGCGCCGGTCGTGATCATGGGCGAGCGCGGAGCCCGCGCCGCCGATCCCAGCCCGCGCCTGGAGGGCCTCTCGGAGGCGCTGCGGCGCGCGGGCGTGGACGCCCGGGTCTCGCACGACGTGGAGCGGGAGATCTGGGAGAAGTTCCTGGCCATCGAGCCGTGGGGCGCCATCGCCGCCGCCTCCCGGGCGCCGATCGGCGTGATCC
>DATKAL010000003.1:0-4464 GCA_035498135.1 Anaeromyxobacter sp. | reverse complement strand
CAGCTCACCAGCGCCGACGTCACGCACGGCTTCTTCCAGCGGGCGCTGGGCATCGACGCCGAGATCTCACCGGGGAAGACCACCGAGCTGGTGGTCACGCCCCAGGAGGCCGGCCGCTTCCTCGTGATCTGCGATCACTTCTGCGGATCGGGCCACGGAGGCATGAACATGACCTTCGTGGTGGAGTAGGCGCGGCCATGCGTCCGGGGATCGCCGTCGCGCTCCTCCTCGCCGGCTGCTCGGCGCGGCCGCCGGGCCGGATCGAGACGGCGATCGCCACCCGCGCCAAGCACCTCCTGGTGGGCGGGCGGGGAGAGCGGAACCCGCTCCCCGCCACCCCCGCCGAGATCGAGCGCGGCCGGCGGACCTTCTCCCAGTACTGCCTGGTCTGCCACGGGCTCGACGGGCAGGCGACCGGCGTCCCATTCGCCGCCACCCTGTCGCCCCCGGTCCCGTCGCTCGCCTCGCGGGACGTGCAGGCCTATGCCGACGGGCAGCTGCACCGGGTGATCCGGGACGGGATCTTCCCCTCCGGCATGCCGGCCGCCCGCGGCCTGCTCTCGGACGAGGAGATCTGGCGGATCGTGGTCTGGCTCCGACACCTCCCGCCGGCGGGCAGCCTCGGCGAGCCGGCCGTCTACGCGGGGGACCCGGCGGGCGCGGGGCGGTGAGGGCCGCCCCGCGCCTCCGGCCGAGGCCTCCGCCGGCCACCCCGGCATTCCGCCGCGGCCGCCGGGCGCTCGTTTCCGCTAGCATGTGCCCGAGGCCCCCGTGGGTGTCACCAGACACTTCCCCGCTTCGTCCTCCCCGTCCCGTTCTCCCCCGGGGGGACCGGCCGCTCGCCTGCTCCGCCTCGCCTGCCTCGCCTCGCTCCTGCTCCTCCTGCCGGGCGCCTGCCAGCGGGAGCCGCCGCCGGCGCCGGCGGCGGAGGGCTGGCGCTCCTTCCAGGGCTCCTGGTCGGCCGCAGGGGATCGCCACGTGCTCGAGCTCGGGGCCGGCCACCGGGCGGCAGTGACCAGCCTCTCCGGCTCCATGGTCCTGCGGGGCGAGCGGGGTCTCGGGGTCGGGTTCCAGGCGCGGGCCGTGGCCTTCACCGACGATCTGACCGGCATGATCGGCCGCGCGGTCTGGACCGACGAGCGCGGCGACCAGATCTTCAGCCAGCTGGAGGGAGACCCGCTCGCCAGCGGCCGCCGGGTCGCCGGCACCATCACCGGCGGGACGGGGCGGTGGGCGGGCATCACCGGCGAGTACCGGTTCGACTGGGAGTACGTGGTCGAGGGAGAGGAGGGCCGCGTCCAGGGGCGGGCGGCCGACCTCCGGGGTCGGGCGCGGCTCGGCCCGGCTCCGGCCCCCGGGGAGGCGCCCCGGTGAGCGCCGCCACCCGCCTCGGCCGGCTCCTCCTCGGCAAGGGGGCGCCCTTCGTCCTGGCGATCGGGCTCTGGGTGATCCCGGTGCCGGCGGGCCTCACGCCCCAGGCCTGGCACCTCTTCGCCCTCTTCGCCGCGGCGATCTATTCCGTCATCAGCGGCGCCCTCCCCCTGCTCACCTCCGCGGCCCTCGCCGGCGCGGCCGCCGTCCTCTCCGGCACGCTCCCCCCGGCCAAGGCCTTCGCCGGCTTCAGCAACGGGAGCGTCCTGCTGGTGGTGATCGCCTTCGTGGTCGCCCGGAGCGTGGTGAAGTCGGGCCTCGGGCGGCGGCTCAGCCTCCTGGTGGTGAGCGGCTTCGGGGGCTCCACGCTCGGCCTCTCCTACAGCGTCTTCCTCACCGACGCCCTCATCGCCCCGGCGTTCCCCAGCAACACCGCCCGCGGCGGCGTGCTCTACCCCATCGTGCTCTCGCTGGCCGAGGGGGTCGGCTCGACCCCCGCCGACCCCGCCCGGCGCAGGACCGGCGGCTTCCTCATGTTCTCCTGCATGGCGAGCCTGAGCGTCTCGTCGGCGCTCTGGATGACCGCCACCTCCGCCAACCCCATCGGCGCCGAGATCGCCGAGCGGCTCGGCGTCCGCATCGCCTTCGGATCGTGGCTGGCCGCCTCCTGCGTCCCGGCGCTGGCCGCCCTCCTCCTCCTCCCCCCGCTCCTCTACAAGCTCCACCCCCCGGAGCTCCGGGCGACGCCCGACGCGCCGGTCCAGGCCCGCAAGGCCCTCCGGGAGCTGGGGCGGCTGAGCCGGGACGAGCGGCTGGTGCTCCTCGCCTTCGTCCTCATGGTGACCGGCTGGGTGACGGGGAAGACCTTGAGGCTCGACGGGACCGCGGTGGCCCTCGCCGGCCTGGGCGGGCTCCTCGCCGCCAGGGTCCTCACCCTGCAGGACGTCGCCAAGGAGGGGGACACCCTCGTCACCTTCATCTGGCTCGCCCTGCTCTTCGGGATGAGCGCCCAGCTGAACGAGCTCGGCTTCATGGGCTACCTCGGCGAGCGGCTGGCGCAACGGGTGGCGGGGCTGCCGTGGCCGGCGGCCTTCGTCGCCCTCTCCGTCCTCTACGTCGCCATGCACTACCTGTTCGTGAGCCAGTCGGCCCAGGTCCTCGCCCTCTTCGGCGTCTTCACCGAGGTGGGGGTGCGGTCGGGCGTGCCGGCGCCGCTCATGGTCTACACGTTGCTCTTCGCCAGCAGCTACTTCTCCACCATCACCCCGCAGGGCGGCACGCAGAACGTGGTGTTCGTGGGGAGCGGCTACCTCACCCAGCGCGAGCTCTACCGCCTGGGGGCGCTCACCACCGGCCTCTGCCTGCTCATCTTCCTGGCGGTGGGGACGCCCTGGCTGCTCCTGGTCGCGGGGTGAGGCGGCCCGCCGCCCGGTAGCGGAGCTGGACGAGCCCCGACGGGAAGGCGCGCGAGCCCTCCAGGGCCAGCCTGCGGGAGAGCGGGCCGGTGCGGAAGAGCCGGGTCCCCTCGCCGAGCAGGAGCGGCACGAGCGACAGGGTGAGCTCGTCCAGGAGCCCGGCCTCGAGGAGCTGCGAGACCACCGTCCCGCCGTCCGCGTAGACCCGCCGCGCGCCGAGCCCCTCGAGGAGCGCCGCCAGGGCGTCGGGCGCGCCCGAGAAGAAGGACTCGCCGTGCCGGCCGGGCGCGGCGGCGGCGTGGGTGAGGACCACCGCCCGCTTCCCCGCGTGAGGCCAGGCGGGGAAGGCCCGGGCCACGTCGTAGGTCTTCCGCCCGAGGACCACCGTGTCGATCGAGGCGGCGAACGCGCGGTAGCCGTAGTCCTCGCCGGGCGCCTCGACCAGGCCGAGCCAGTCGAGATCGCCGTTCGGGCCGGCGATGAACCCGTCGACGCTCGTCGCCAGGAAGGCACAGATCTCGGGGCGCGGCATCGGGCACCTCCGCGGACGCCGGCCGAGCCATAGCCCGCGCCCCGGCGGCGCGCGACCCCCGCTCCCGGTACATGACAGGGGCCGCGCGCCCCCGGACCCCCGAAGGGGAAGCCGGCCTCCGCCGATCGACGTTCCCGCGAGGCCGGTCAGGCGCCGCGCAGGCTGCCGTCCAGGGCCCGGCGCATCCCCTCCGTCGCCAGGGACATCGCCGCCCAGGTCGTAGACCGAGAGCGCGAGCGGGCCTCGGGTCTAGCTCCGTTCCAGGGGGATCCTCCAGGTCTGCTTGCAGCGGCGGCACTTGAGCTCCACCTCGCCGCCCACCACCCGCGCCAGGAGGCTCCCGCAGCCGCAGCGGAGGTCCTCGGCCGGGCCCTGCACCTCGGGGACCGCGGCCGCGCCCCCGGCCTCTTGGGCGATAATGCGAACCATTCTCAATATAGTCCAAGATAGCGGGCCGCGCGCGCGCCCGTCAAGCGGACCCTGCGCCGCCCCTACCCGTCCTCGTACCGGTCGTGATGGCGGACCCAGTCCTGCGTGAAGGGCAGGCCCTGGTAGTCGAGGTTGAAGTCGGTCCCGGCGGAGGAGAGCCAGCGGAACCCCCACCCCATGCGCTTCCGGAAGGCCTCGAGCTTGGCGAGCGGCGCCCGGGAGATGGCGACGAGGCCCGCGTCCCGGTGCAGGAGGTGGATCCCGATGCGGTCGAAGCCGTCCGCCCAGAAGGAGCAGTGCGGGCACCCCTCCTCCCACTCCGGGCCGAACATGAAGTGGTAGACGAGGAGCTGGCTTCGACCGGCGAAGAGCTCGGCCAGCGTCAGGCGGCCCGCCGCCGCGGGCGGGAAACCTCCGGGCCGGCAGGGACTCTCGCTCACGTGGCGCGCCGGCGCCGGGCGCAGGAGGGGCGCGGCCGCCGGACGCGTGGGGCCGGCCCCGGGCAGGACGCTCCCCTACGCGCCGTCCAGGGCCTGGCCCAGGTGGCCGCCACCAGGAGCCATCGAGGCTACCGCAGCGGTGCCGTCCGAGGAACCGGGGACGGCACCGCCGGGCGGCCGCGGCGCGCGGGGCCCCGCCCAGGGTGGGGCGGGGGGCTGCGCCTCCTACTCCTCCACGTCCGCGAGGACCAGGTCGCCGTACTTGTCCTTGACCGGC
>DATKAL010000002.1:0-3601 GCA_035498135.1 Anaeromyxobacter sp. | reverse complement strand
GCCAGACCCGGCGCCACGGCTCGTCCGGGAGCCGGCGCACCGCGGCCTCGAGCAGCCCGCGGGCGCGCTCCAGCTCGGCGGCGGCGCGCGGGTCTGCCAGGGCGGCGTGCGCCCGTCCGAGGAGGAGGTCCCGCGGCAGGTACGGGCTCTCCGCGAACGGGTCGCCGAACCGGGGGAGCGCGAGGAACCCGAGGGCGCGGGCCGGCTCGGCCTGGAGCAGCCACCCGAGGAGGACCAGGGGTGGCCCGGCGCCGGCGAGCCGCTCCGGGGGCGAGGAGAGGAGGGCGCGGGTCGGGGCGAGGTCGCCGTGGGCGTTGAGCTGGACGAGCGCGCAGACGACCGGGCGGGTTCCGTCGAGGGCGCCGATCCGTTCCAGCCGGGCGCAGCCGCGCTCGGCCTCCGGGTAGCGGCGGAGGAGCTGGGCGGTGTCGGTGTACTGGAGCTCGGTGGTCACGTCGCCCGGGTCGGCCGCCCGGGCGCGCTCGAAGGCGGCGAAGGCCTCCTCGGTCCGCCCCAGGCGCCGCTGGGCGGAGCCGACCCACATGACGAGATTCGGATCGCCGGGGGCGCGCCGGGCGGCCTCCTGGAAGTGGCGGAGCGCCTCGGCGTAGTCGAGGGTGCCGCCGTAGGCGACGGCGCCGAGGGCGAACTCGGCCTCGGGCAGCTCGGGATCGAGCGAGAGCGCCAGCTCCGCCTCCCGCCGCCCGGAGGCGAGGCGGGCGTCGCGCTCGGCACCGTCCGTGGTCTTGGCCAGGTCCAGCTCCGCCACGGCGAGCCAGGCGTGGGCGAGGGCGAACCGCGGGTCGAGGTCGACCGCCTGCCGCAGGAGCGCTGCGGACCGCTGCATGTCCTCGAGGGTCCAGAGCGATCGGCCCCGGAGCTGGAGGGCGCGCAGGTAGGCCTCGTAGGCGCGCGGCTCGCCGGTCGGCCGGCGCACCAGGCGGGTCCGCTCGTCGGCGGAGAGGCGCGCCCCCAGCGCCCGGACGATCTCCGAGGCGACGTCGGCCTGGATCGCGAACAGGTCGGCGACGTCGCGGTCGTAGCGCTCCGCCCAGGTCTCCCGGTCCGTGCGGGCGTCCACGAGCTGCACGGCGACGCGGATCCGGCTCCCGCTCTTCTGCACCGTCCCCTCGAGCACGCTCCCGGCGCCGAGCTCCCGCGCCACCTCCCGGAGGCTGCGGGTCGTTCCCCGGTATTGGAGCACCGAGGTGCGGGAGACCACCCGCAGCCCGGCGAGCTTGGCGAGCTGGGTGACCAGCTCGGCGTGGAGGCCGTCGACGAGGGCCTCGTCCTGCCGATCGCCGGAGAGGTTCGCCAGGGGCAGGACCGCGATCGAGGGGAGGGCGGAGGCCTCCGCCCGCTCCGCCGAGGGCCGGCGGAGGCCGAACCACCAGGCGATCCCGGGCGCGGCGGCGAGCAGCCCGAGGGCGCCGAGCGTGAGTCGGAGGCGACGCCCGCGGAGCAGGCCGGCGGCGCCCGACGGCGGAGCCGCGGTGCGGCGCACGCCCTGTCCGGTGAGGTCGAAGGTCCAGGCGAGCAGCACCGTCGCGGGGAAGCCGAGGCCGAGGGAGAGCAGGGTGGCGTCTAGGACCCACCCGGGCAGGGCGGCCGCGCGCGCCAGCGACTCGGCCAGCCGGAACAGGAGCAGGGCGGCGGTGCCGTAGGCGACCAGCGCGCGGAAGACCCGGCGCCGGTGGAGCTCGGCCACCAGGCCGGCCAGCCCGGAGCGCGGCCGGGCCTGCGCCGGCGCCGCGGCCGGGGCCCCCGACCGCTCCAGCTCCCGGCGAAGCGGCTCGAGCCGGGCCAGGACCGCCGCCGCGTCCCGCGGCCGGCGGACGGGGTCCTTCTCCAGCATCGAGGAGACCAGCGCGCCGAGCGCCGGGAGCTCCGGCACGTCGAGGGCGGGGGCGCGCCCGGGGCCCTGCGCCGAGCGTCCCCCGTCCTCGGGGAAGGCGAGCTCGTCCGCCAGCATGCGGTGGAGGAGCACGCCCAGGGCGAACACGTCGCTCCGCTCGTCCTCGGGCGCTCCCCGCCACTGCTCCGGGGCGAGGTAGGAGCGGGACTCGCCGGCGGCCGGGCGCTGTCCGGAGGCGCGGGCCAGCCCGAGGCCGAGCACCTTCACCTGGCCGTCGTCGCAGAGGAAGACGTCCCCCGGCTGGAGGTGACGGTGGATCAGCCCGGCGGCGTGGGCGCAGGCGATCCCCTTCGCGACCTCCTCCCCGATCCGGAGCGCCTCCCGGGTCGAGAGGCGCCCCTGCTCCAGCCGGGCGGCCAGGGTCCGCCCGTGCAGCAGCTCGAGCGCGAGCCAGGGGCCGTGCGCGGAGCGCCCGGCGTCGTGGACCGCGACCAGGCTCGGGTGTGAGAGCCTCGCCGCCGCCTGCGCCTCCCGCAGGAGGCGCTCGTCGTGGGGCCGCTCCTCCTCGAGGACCACCTTGAAGGCCACCGGTCTTCCGAGCCGCGTGTCGCGGGCCTCGAACACCACGCTCGACGCGCCCCGGCCGAGCTCGCGCCCGAGCTCGAACCGGTCCACCATCGCGCCGGGCCGGAGGGTGCCCTCCCGGCCGGCGCCCGCGCTCCCGGGCGGCCGGCGCCCGCCCCCGGCGAGGAGCCCGGACGGCGCGTCGGGAAGGTCGGCGGGGCCTCCGGGACCGCTCGGCGCTCGCTCCTCCACGCGCACCTCCCGGCCTCGTATAAGGCGAGGAGGGAGGCGCGGCGACGCCGGGGCGCCCCGGGACCAGGCCGCGGACGGTCCCCGCGGGGGCCTGGGACGACTCCCCGCTCCGGGTCAGGGGGGTGCGGTCAGGCCGTGGGCCGAGTACTCGGAGGCCGTGCCCCCCGCCCCGTGGCAGCCGGCGCAGAGCTCCTCGCCGGCGCTGGTGTGGCTCGCCGCGTGGAGGTGGGCCGTCCCCGTGTCGTGGCAGGAGGTGCAGGCGGCGGTGATGGGCGGGATCCTCGGCTCGCCGGCGCCGTGCGCCGGCGTCCCCTGGTGCTGGATGGTCGGGGTCTCGTTCGCGACCGTGTCCGCCTC
Source organism: Anaeromyxobacter sp. (assembly GCA_035498135.1). GTDB lineage: Bacteria > Myxococcota > Myxococcia > Myxococcales > Anaeromyxobacteraceae > Anaeromyxobacter. The sequence goes on along the minus strand of DATKAL010000002.1, from coordinate 573 downwards.
GCCCGCGGCCATCGCCTCGATGGTGAAGGTCTCGCCGGCGTGGCAGCGGCGGCAATCGCCGAGATCGGCGGGGTACCGGCCGGCGAAGACCCGGGGGACGCCCGCCTGGTAGACCACCAGCGGGCCGCCGTCGAGCTGCGCGGTGCCGGTCGCCGCGCCGGTGTGGATGCGGTGGATGAGGGTGCCGAAGCGGAGGGAGCGCTCCTCGATGCCGTCCGCGGTCTGCGCCAGGGCGACCTCGCCGGCCTGGAGCTTCGGGCGCTCGCTCCAGTCGGTCGCGTCGGGGGTGTGGCAGGCCACGCAGGCCTCGATCCGGTTGCGCGCGCCGTCGTGGTGGGAGAGCGCGCCGTGGCAGGCGTTGCAGAGGGCGAGGTCGACCACGGTCCGGCGCGGGACCGGCGAGCCGGCGCCGGTGGCGCCCGCGGCCACGTCCACGTACGCCACCGCGTTCGCAGCGGCCTCGGTGAGCGGCTCGCCCGTGTACGGCCAGGAGAACCGGTCGTTGGCAGGGTCGTAGAAGGGAGCCTGCGGGAGCTGGCGGGTCGCCTCGAGCACCACGGTCCAGGTGCCCGA
>DATKAL010000001.1:0-6694 GCA_035498135.1 Anaeromyxobacter sp. | reverse complement strand
CAACCTCAAGGAAGTCCTGCTCCAGATCCACACGAACGAGCCGAAGACGCTGCGCATCGAGGCGGACGGCCCGCGCGAGATCAAGGCGAGCGACATCATCGTCGACGGCCAGGTGCAGGTCCTCAACCCCGGCCACCACGTCCTCACCATCAGCGAGGGCGGCCGGGTCCGCGCCGAGCTGACCGCGCGACGCGGCCGCGGCTACGTGCCGGCCGAGAAGAACAAGGTGGCCGGCTCGCCCATCGGCACCATCCCCATCGACGCGCTCTTCAGCCCCATCCGCAAGGTGAACTACCAGGTCACCAACGCCCGCGTGGGGCAGCAGACCGACTACGACCGCCTGTCGCTGGAGGTGTGGAGCGACGGGTCGGTGGCTCCCAACGACGCGGTGGCCTACGCGGCCAAGATCGTCAAGGAGCAGCTCTCCATCTTCATCAACTTCGACGAGGCCGAGGAGCCCGCCGAGGAGGTGAAGCCGGTCGAGGAGCAGAAGCTCAACGAGAACCTCTTCCGGTCAGTGGACGAGCTGGAGCTCTCGGTCCGCAGCGCCAACTGCCTGCAGAACGCCAACATCAAGACCATCGGCGACCTGGTCCTCAAGACCGAGGCCGAGATGCTGAAGACCAAGAACTTCGGCCGCAAGTCGCTCAAGGAGATCAAGGAGATCCTGGCCGAGATGGGCCTCTCCCTCGGCATGAAGCTCGAGAACTGGCCGCCGAAGGCCGCGCCGCAGGGCGCGCCCAAGGTCTAGCGCCCCCGGACACAGGAGACTCCCGAGATGAAGCACCGCGTCGTCGGCCGCCGCCTCGATCGCACCACCGAGCACCGGACGGCCATGCTGAGGAACATGGCGACCAGCCTCTTCCGCCACGAGCGGATCGTCACCACCACGCCGAAGGCCAAGGAGCTGAAGCGCTTCGCCGAGAAGCTCGTCACCATGGCGAAGCGCGGCTCGCCCCACGCGCGCCGGATCGTCCACCGCGACATCCGCGACGTCGAGGTGCTGAACAAGCTGTTCGACGGGCTGGCCGAGCGCTTCAAGGCGCGCCCGGGCGGCTACACCCGGCTGGTGAAGGTCGGGCGCCGCGCCGGCGACAACGCCGACATGTCGGTGATCGAGCTGCTCGACCGCGCTCCGGCGGGCGCTCCCGAGGGCGAGGAGAAGAGCGCCCAGAAGGCCAAGGCCGAGAAGCCGGCCAAGGCGGAGAAGGCCCCCAAGGACGAGAAGCCCGCCAAGGCGGAGAAGCCGGCGAAGGCCGAGAAGAAGCCGGCCAAGAAGAAGGCCGAGAAGGCGGAGTAGCGCCACACGCCCGCGGGGCCGCGCGCCTTCCGGCGCCGGCCTGCGGGCGTCCCCGGGGCCGGCGCCGCCGGTCGTCGGGGCGGCCTCTGCCACACCCGGTCGGCCATGCCGCCGCTCTACGCCCAGGACCCCCTGGACGCGATCCACCTGGCGGGCCAGCACCGCTGGGTCGAGGTGGCGCTGGCGGTGCTGGCGGTCGCCTGCGAGCCCTGGGCCCTCGGGCTCCTCGGGCTGGCCCTCTACTCCTGGCTCGAGCGCGGGATCGCCGAGGTCCTGAAGGCCTTCCTGCCGCTGGCGGGCTGCCTGGCCGCGAGCGCGGTGGTGGCGGTGGCGGCGCGGGTCCTCTGGGCGGCGCCGCGGCTGGCCGGCCAGGGGGGCGGGTTCCCGCTGCTCCGGCAGGCGCTCCCCGGCGGCCAGCTGGTCGCGATCTGGGCCTTCGCCGCCTACACGCTCCTCGCCTACGGGCGCCGGGCGGGCTCCCTCGTGGCGCTGCTCACGGCCGTGATCGCCACCCGGACCCTGATCGGGCCCCACTGGGCGGCGGCCGCGGGCGGCGGGGCGGCGGGCGGGCTCCTCGGGACGGCCGCCTACGCCGCGGCGCTCAGGCTCGCGCCGCACGGGCACCTGGCGCGCTCCCGCCTGGCGCGGCGGGGGGAAACGGCGGGATCGGCAGGGGAGGAGCGGCCTGGTTCGGCTTGACACCCAGGCTAAGTTGGCGTAAAGGAACCCACTTTTCGTGGAGGGCGCGGCGCCACCCCGGCGCGGGAAGCCCCCACGTTCCGAGAGCTTACGGCTTCACCGAGGAGGCGGACTTCATGGCAGTGGTTCTCCGGCTGTCGCGCGCGGGCACGCACAAGGCGCCCTTCTACCACGTGGTGGCGACCGACTCGCGCAACCCGCGGGACGGCAAGTACATCGAGGACGTCGGGGTCTACGACCCGACCGAGACGCCCGAGCGGATCGAGCTCAAGGCCGAGCGGATCGAGCACTGGCTCAAGGCCGGCGCCAAGCCGAGCCAGACGGTGGCGATGCTGCTCAAGCGGGCCAAGGGCGCCAAGCCGGCCGCCAAGGCCTAGAGGCACGCCGTGCGCGACCTCGTCCTCTGGCTCGCCCGCGAGCTGGTCGAGCGGAAGGAAGCCGTGAAGGTCGAGGCGATCGAGCGAGACCGCTCGACCGTCTTCGAGCTCACGGTGGACCCGGACGACCTGGGGCGGGTGATCGGGCGAGGCGGCAAGACCGCCAAGGCGCTCCGGACCGTGCTCGACAGCGCCGCGCGCCGCCAGGGGAAGCGGGCGGTGCTCGACATCCTCGACTAGGCCGTGGGCCTCGTCCGGATCGGCAAGGTCGTCCGGGCGCTCGGGCTGCAGGGCCTGCTGGGGGTGGCCGGCTCGGAGGGGGCGCTGGCGTCGCTCCCGTGGATCGCGCTCCGGCGCGGCCAGGCCGAGCCGGAGCGGAGGGCGGTGCTGGAGGCGAGGCGGCAGGGCCGCCTCTGGGCGGTGCGGGTCGAGGGGATCCTCGACCGGACCGCGGCGGAGGGGATGGTCGGCGCCGAGGTCTGGGCGGCGCGCGAGGAGCTGGGCGAGGCCGGCGAGAGCCGGCACTGGTGGGCGGACCTGGAAGGCCTGCCGGTGGTGACGGTGGCCGGCGAGCCGGTCGGGAAGGTGACCGGGCTCTACGAGACGGGCGGGGTGGACGTGCTCGTGGTGACCGGGGAGGGCGGGGAACGGCTGGTGCCGCTCGCGCCGTACGTGGAGGTGGATCGGGCGGCGGGGCGGATCGTGGTGGACCCGCCGGAAGGGCTCCTGTAGCGGAGCAGGCAGGGAAGGAGGCCGGAAGCCGAGGAGAGCCGGACGTGGCAAAGCTCGAGGTGGACATCCTGACGCTGTTCCCTCGCGCCTGCGCGGGCTACCTGGGGGAGAGCATCCTGGGGAAGGCGCAGGAGGCGGGGCTCCTCGAGGCGAGGGTGCGCGACGTCCGGGAGCACGCGGCGGGCAAGCACAAGGTCACCGACGACGCCCCCTACGGCGGAGGCGCCGGGATGGTGATGAAGCCCGAGCCGCTCACCGAGGCGATCGAGGCGGCGCGGGCGCGCCTCCCCGGCGCCTGGGTGGTGCTCACCAGCCCCCGGGGCGAGCGGCTCGACCAGGCCCTCGCCCGGCGCCTGGCGGGGCACGGGAAGCTGATCCTGGTTTGCGGCCGGTACGAGGGCGTGGACGAGCGCGTGATGAAGGCGGTCGACATGGAGATCTCGGTGGGGGACTTCGTCCTCACCGGCGGCGAGCTGGCGGCGCTCTGCGTCGTCGACGCCGCGGCGCGCCTGGTCCCCGGCGTCCTCGGCAACGAGGCATCGGCGGGCGCCGAGAGCTTCGCGGGCGAGGACGGGCTCCTCGAGCACCCGCACTACACGAGGCCCCCGGAGTACCGGGGGATGAGGGTTCCGGAGGTCCTCCTCAGCGGGGACCACCGGCGGATCGAGCGGTGGCGGCGCCGCGAGGCGCTCAGGGCCACCCAGGCGCGGAGGCCGGACCTCTTCCAGAGGCTCCACCTCGCGGAGAGCGACCTCCGGCTGATCGACGCCGGGGACGACGAGCTGTAAAGGAGAGCGACGTCATGCTGCGCAAGGCGATTGCCGACATCGAGGCGAAGTACGCACGCAAGGACATCCCGGAGATGCGGGCCGGCGACTCGGTCCGCGTCCACACGAAGATCAAGGAAGGCGACAAGGAGCGCGTCCAGATCTTCGAGGGCGTGGTGATCGCCTACCGGAAGGGGCAGCCGGGCTCGTCGATGTTCACCGTCCGGAAGATGAGCTACGGCGTGGGCGTGGAGCGCATGTTCCCCGTCCACAGCCCGCGCATCGACAAGATCGAGGTGGTGGGCCACGGCGAGGTTCGCCGCTCGCGCCTCTACTACCTGCGCGCGCTGCAGGGCAAGGCCGCCCGCCTCCACCAGGAGGAGGGCGGGGCGGGCGAGGGCGAGGCGGCCGCTCCTGCCCCCACCCCGGCCCCGGCGTAGGCGCGGGGAGGAGCCTCCGCTCCGCTCGACGGGCGGCGCCGCGACCCGGCGCCGCCCGTCGTCGCGCTTCCCGGCGCGGCGCCCGGGCGCTAACATCTGCGCCCGAGCGTGATCCTCCTCGAGTTCGCAGCCCAGGGCGTCCGGGGCGTGGCGCCAGCCGGCGGCCGCGCCACCCTTCGCCCCGGCTACAACGTGGTGGCCGCCGACGGCCCGGCCCTCCGGCGGCTCCTCGAGGCGTTGCTCTATCCCTCGGCGCGGGACGGCGACTCCCTGCCGCGCGCCACCGGCGGCCCGGCCGGCGCGCCCGTCCGGGCCGGGCTCACCCTGGTGGGCAACGACCGCGTCACCTACCGGCTGGTCCGCGACTTCGCCGCCGGCGCCCAGCTCCACCGGTTCGACGCGGAGAAGCGGGCCTTCGCCCTCGTCTCCCAGGATCTGCCCGCCATCGCCGAGTTCCTCCAGCGGACCGCGGGCGTCCCGCCGCCCGGCCGGTTCGCCGCCCTGCTCTCGCTCGCGGCCGCCGAGCTGCCCTCCCGGCAGGGCGGACCGTCGCTGGGCGGCGGCGCGGCCCTCCCTCCCCAGCGCCAGGCGCTCTCGCCCGCGGAGGCGCAGCGGAAGCTCGGCCCGCTCCGCGCCGAGCTCGAGCGGGCCAAGATCGCGGAGAAGCTCCAGGCCCAGCAGGACGAGCTCCAGACCCAGGCCTTCAAGCTCGAGGAGGTCCTGAAGGTCGGCGGCAAGCTCCGCGAGGCGGTGGAGCGGGCCGAGCAGTCCCGGGCCGAGCTCGAGCCGGTGGCCAAGGTGGCGGCGGGGCTGGGCGACCCCGGGGCCCGGCTGGCTGCGTACGAGAAGGCCACTGCCCGGCGCGAGGAGGCCCAGGCGCGGGTCGCCGCGGAGCGGGAGGGGCTGGCCGCCGCGGAGGCGGCCGGCGTGCCCGGCCCCTTCTGGCGGGACCCGCTCTTCCTCGGCGCGGTCGGGGCGGGCCTGGGCTTCGTCCTCCTCGGGGCGGGGCTGGGCGCGGTGGCGCCGGGCTTCCGCTACGTGATGCTGCTCGACATCCCCGCCTTCGGGGCCGGGGCCTACGTCGCCCTGCGCTGGGTCGGCTCGCTGGAGGAGCGCGAGCGCGGCGCCCGGCGGCGCCGGGTGGTGGACGACTGGGAGCAGAAGGTGCAGGCCCAGTACCAGCGGGACGGGACCGAGGTACGGGAGGCCCTCGCCGCCCTGGCGGTGGGCAAGGTGAGCGAGCTCAAGGACCTGTTCGCCCGGCTGGCCGAGGCGGACGCCGCCCTGGAGGCCGCCCGCCGGGCGCTGGTCGAGTGGGAGGCGCAGCCGGAGGCTGCCCGCGCCACCGCGGAGCAGGCCCGGATCCAGGAGGAGCAGCGCGCCTGCGAGGCCCGGATGGCGAAGGAGGTGGAGGGGTTCGTCCGGGACCCGCGCTCGATCGAGATGGAGATCCAGCGGCTCGAGGCGGACGCGGAGCGCCCCGCGGCGGCGGCGCCGGTCCCGGCGCCCGCGCCGACCCGGCCGGCGGCCGGGGCGGGGGTCGAGCCGCTCCGGGGGCTGCTCGAGCGGGCGGCGGCCGAGCTCGGGGGGAGCACCGCGGCGGCCGGGCGGGCGGCGGCGGCCAAGGCCTCCCAGGCGCTCTCCGGGTTCACCTTCCAGCGGCTCTCCGCCGTCCAGGTGGACGACCGGGGTGGCGTCCACGCCGTGACCGGCGGCCGCCCGGTGCCGGCGCTCACCCTGCCCCCCGCCGATCGGGACCTGGTCTTCGTCGCCCTGAAGCTGGCGCTGCTCGAGCAGGCGCTGGCGGTGGGGCGGACGGTGGCGGTCCTGGAGGACGCCTTCCCCGGGCTCTCGGAGGGGGCGCGCCGGTTCGCCGCCCGGCTGCTCAAGCAGCTGGCGCGCCCCGGCCAGGTCGTGCACGCCACCACCGATCCCTCCTTCCGCGAGGCGGCGGATCACTCCGCCTGAACGCGCCGTGGCGGACGAGGGGAGCGGGCGCGCCTCCCGCCGGCCGCCGACCACCGCCAGCCGCGGCCGCGCCGCCGAGGCGCTGGCCGCGGCCTTCCTCGAGGCGGAGGGCTTCGAGATCCTGGCCCGCAACCACCGCACCCGCCGGGGCGAGGTCGACCTGGTGTGCCGGGAGGGGGAGGTGCTCTGCTTCGTGGAGGTGCGGAGCCGGGCCTCCCTCGCCCAGGGCGGGCCGGAGGAGACCGTCGACCAGGCCAAGGCCCGCCGGGTGGTGGCGGCGGCCACCGACTGGGCGCTCCGGAACGGCGGTCTCGAGCGCGCCATCCGCTTCGACGTGGTGGCGGTGACCGACGCTCCCGCCGGCCCGAGCCTGACGCTCTTCCGGGCGGCCTTCGACGGCGACGGGAAGCC